>NZ_JBEZJP010000346.1:0-9236 GCF_040653175.1 Actinomadura sp. NPDC048032 | reverse complement strand
TTCCGAGCTGTACTCCACCGAACCGCCGAGCAGCTCCGGGTGCCTCGTCGTCGAGCCCGAGGCGGTCGAGGGCCTCGCGCAGCTCCACGTAGGTGCGGCCCGCGGCGACCAGGCCGACGGCGGCGTCGCCGGCGGCGCCCTCGATCCGGTCGAGCCCGTTGGCGGCGGCGTAGGCCGTCGCGGCCAGCAGGCGGCCCTGGAGGACCTCGGTCTCGATGGCCGTCGTCCCCTGGAGGTCGACGCCCGGCTTGCGCGTCGGCGTCCACGGCCGTCCGCGCCACGCGAACTCCGGGCGGACCGGGCCGGGGACCGGTTCGACGTCCACGATCTCGTGGGAGTCGGCGACGTCCGTCACGAGCTTGAACCCGGTCCACGCCCCGCTGAACCGGGACATCTCGAAGCCGTGCCGCCCGAGGCGCAGCAGGTCGCCCACCGATCCGGGCGCCAGCACCGGCATGAACGCCTCCGCGAGCGCGCCCTCCGTCGCCGACGGCAGCGTGGACGACTTCGCGGACGGGTCGTCGCCCACCACGGCGAGCACCCCGCCGCGCTCGGACGTGCCGAGCCAGTTGGCGTGCTTGAACGCGTCCAGCGACCGGTCCACCCCGGGCGCCTTGCCGTACCAGAGCCCGAACACGCCCTCGAACCGGGGGCCCGGCAGGTGGTCGGCGAGCTGCGAACCGTACACGGCCGTCGCCGCCAGCTCCTCGTTCACGCCCGGCACGAACCGGATGTCGTGCTCCTCCAGCAGCTTCTTGTCCCGCGCCAGCTGCTGGTCCAGGCCGCCGAGCGGGGACCCGCGGTACCCGGACACGAAACCGGCGGTCCGCCATCCCCGCCGGGCGTCCGCGCGCCGCTGCTCCAGCAGCAGCCGGACGAGGGCGTGCACCCCGCCGATCGCGATCCGGCCGCGCTCCAGTTCGAGCCGGTCGCGGAGAGGGGAGGAAGAAACGCTGGTGCTCATGCTTGCATTGAGCCGCCTAGGCTGAGCGGAGTGCAAGATGGCTGGGCGATAATTGAGCGGATTGCTCAAGTCAGAACCGAGTTACCCGCCGGAGCTGAGCGTTGTGACCCGTACCACTCTCCTCGACCTGCAGATCCTGCGCCGCCTCGTCGAGCAGCCCCGCATCGGCGTCACGGAACTGGCCGCCAAGCTCGGCATCGCCCGCAACACCGCACACGCCCGCGTGGAGCGCCTCGAACGCGAGGGCGTCATCGGCCACCGCGGCCGCGAGGTCGACCTCGGCGCCATCGGCTTCGAGCTGACGGCCTTCGTCACCCTGGAGGTCGCGCAGGGCCGGCTGCGCGAGGCCGCCGTCGCGCTCTCGGCGATCCCGCGCGTGCTGGAGGTCCTCGGGATCACCGGCCAGGGCGACCTCCTCGTCCGCGCGGTCGCCCCCAACGGCAAGCAGCTCCACGAGGTCATCGACTCGATCCTCGCCTGCCCCGGCGTCCGCCGCAGCACCACCTCGATCGTCCTGACCCACCAGGTCCCGTTCCGCCTCGGCCCCCTGCTGGAGGACGAGGAGAAGCGCGCCCGCGCCGCCTCCCGCAAGCCGGCCGACTGACCCCCGCCGGCGATTCCGGCACGAGGTCAGCGGATCGTGACGCGGACGCTTCCGTACGCCAGGCGTCCGCCGCCGTGCGCCGCGACCGCGACGATCAGCGCCGGGCCGGGCCCGAGCGCCTCGTGGAACGGCGCGTCCCACCCGTCCGCGTCGCGGATGGATCCCACGGCTCCCTGGGTCTCACCGTCCCGGCGCACGACCGCGTACGCGGGAGGAAGCCCGGTCGCCGCGCGCAGGCGCGGGCGCACGTCCACGGTGGCCCGCGCGGCGGGGCGCAGGATGCGGACAGTGGCGGCGGGCGCTGGATCGACCCGCCCGTCGGCGGAGCCGTCGGCCATGGAGTGCACGACGACGGCTCCGTCCGGCCGCAGGTTCCGCTTCTCGACGAGCAGGTAGAGGAACGTGCTGGGCGTGCCGCTCCCCTGCGTGACCGTGTGGACGAGCCGCCATCCCGCGGGCCCATGGGAAGCCGGGGCAAGCCGGGCGAGCGCCCCGCGCAGCCCCTTCACCGAGCCGTACCGCCGCTGCGCCTCGGGCGTCAGCAACCGCCAGGCCGTCCCGGCGTCGCGCCGGGCCACGGCGGCCTGCCACTCGCGCGGCACCCCGTCGATCCCGCTGGTGACCGGCGGCAGCCTGCACCCGCACTCCCGATGCCGAACGGGCGCGTCGAGGACGACCACGACCGCCACGACCGCTCCCGCCACGGCCACCGCCCCTGCCAGGACCGCCCACAGAAGCCGTCGCCGGCCCGGCACCGCACCGAGGAGCCGTCGCCGACCTGGATCCGCCCGCCGAACGCCCGCCACCGCCGCCCTCCCGCCTCCGCACGCCCGACTGGGACGCTCCCGCCCGCACCGAGGTTCCGTGAACGGGCTGGGCGGTGCGGCACTCCCTGTCAGCTGTACCGGCGCTCCGGCGGGAGGCGGCGCGCGAGCAGGAGCGCGACGTCGTCCTGGGCCGCCTCGCGGCCGATCAGCGCCGACATCACCGCCGCGCCGACCGCCTCGGGAGCCCCGGCGTAGGCCGCTTCGCACAGCCGGGCGATGCCCGCCAGGATCGACTCGTCCCGCCGCTCGATCAGCCCGTCGGTGTAGAAGCAGAGGAGGGCGCCGGGCGGGAGGTCGAGGGTGCGGGTCCGGCGGGGGACGTCCTCGCCCAGGCCGATCAGGACGTCGAACTTCATGTCGACGGACTCGGCGGGGCCGTCCGGCGGAGCGAGGACCGGGGGAGGGTGCCCGGCCGAGGACAGCCGGACCCGGCCGGCGGCGGCGTCGACCACCGCGTACAGGACCGTCGCCGTCGCCTCGGGTTCGAAGTGCAGCATCTTCCGGTTGAGCTTGCGCAGCACCTCGGCGGGGTCGTCGGTGTCCAGCGCGTAGGCGCGCAGCGCGCTGCGCATCCGGCCCATGACGACGGCCGCCGGGAAGCCGTTGCCCGCGACGTCGCCGATGACGATGCCGATCTCGCCCGAGGGGAGGACGAACACGTCGTACCAGTCCCCGCCGACGGTCGCCCTGCCGGGACGGTAGCGGGCGGCCAGTTCCAGCCCGGGGACCTCCGGGGGCGCGGCCGGCAGGAGGCTGCGCTGCAGCTCCAGCGCGCCGGCGCGTTCGGCGCGGCTCAGCAGGGACCGCACCGCCAGCGCGACGCGGGAGGCCGCGAGCTGGAGGAACTCGGTCTCCTCGGCGGTGAAACGGCGGTGCCTCAGCGTCCCGACGTGCATGACGCCGACCAGCGTCCCGCCGCCGACGAGCGGGACGCCGAGCAGCGAGTGCAGGCCCCGCTCGACGAGCAGCGGGTTGAACACGTCGGCGCTCGGCACGTCCGGCACGTAGACCGGCCGCCGCTCGGCGGCCACGCGCCCGGCGAACCCCTCGCCCACCGGGACGTGGGCGGCCTGGACGACCTCCTCCTCGATGCCCTTCGCGGCCGTCGCCACGAGGAACCGCTCCTCCCGGTCCAGGAGCAGCACCACGGCGGTGTCGACCTCCAGGACGGCGCGGACGCGGTCGAGCAGGGTGTCGAGCAGTTCGTCCACGTCCATCGCGGCGAACGCCTCGTCGGTGATCGCCTGGATGTTCGCCAGCCTGCGGATCGCGCCCTCCGAAGCGCCCGCCGTGTTCTCCACCTTCACACCTTATGCACCAGATGGCGGGGCGTCGCGCCGCAGGCAGCTCCGGACGCCGGCGGCGATCTCCAGGTCTTCGCGGGCCGCCACCACGAGCGTCCGGACGGCGGCGCCGGCGGCGGTGACGTCGGCGTCGCCGTCCGCGGCCGCGTTGCGCTCCGGATCGACCGCGGTCCCGAGGTGGGCGAGGTCCCCGGCCAGCCGCATGCGGACCGCGGGATCGTGCTCGCCGATCCCGCCGGTGAACACGAGGGCGTCGAGCCCGCCGAGCGAGGCGGTCATCGCGGCGGCGCAGGCGCGGAGGCGGTGGTGGTAGACGTCCAGCGCGGCGAGGGCGGTCGCGTCGTGCTCGGCGGCCCGCTCGCGGACCCGGCGCATGTCGCCGGTGCCGGTCAGGCCGCGCAGCCCGGAGTCGCGTTCGAGCGCCTCGTTCACCTCCTCCGGCGCGATGCCGTGCTTGATCAGCCAGAGCGGGATTCCGGGGTCGATGCTGCCCGCCCGCGACGCCATGACCAGCCCTTCGAGCGGGGTGAACCCCATGGTGGTGTCGACCGACCGGCCCCCGGCGACGGCGCACAGGGACGCGCCGGCGCCGAGATGGCAGACCACCGTCCGCAGCGAGGCCGGGTCGGCTCCGAGCATCGCGGCGGCGCGCCGCGCGGCGTAGGAGAACGACAGGCCGTGGAAGCCGTAGCGGCGCAGCCCGAACCGCTCGCGCCACTCGCGGGGGAGCGCGTAGGTCGCGGCCGCGTCCGGCAGGGTGGCGTGGAAGGCGGTGTCGAAGCACGCCACGGCCGGGACGTCCGGCAGGACGCCGGAGATCTCGGCCAGGGCGTGCAGGGAGGCGGGCTGGTGCAGCGGCGCGAGGTCGGCGAGCTCGCGGAGCCGCGCGGTGACCTTCTCGTCGATGCGCACCGGCGCGGTGAAGTCAGTCCCGCCGTGGACGAACCGCACCCCGACGGCGTCCGGCCGGGGCAGGCCCGCGACCAGCCCGGCCATCTCGTGGCCGCCGCCGGACTCCTCGGCGAGGACCGTGTCGTCGGCGTCGAGCAGGCTCACCTTCAGGCTGCTCGACCCGGGGTTGACCGTCAGGACCCGCATCAGTACGGCCACGTCCAGTCGCGGACCTCGGGGGCGTCCTCGCCGTGCTCGCGCGTGTAGGAGCGCAGGAAGAGGCGCTGGTCGGCCATCCGCTGCCGGAGGTGGGCGACGCGGGCGCCGAGGGAGGGGACGCGGTCGATGACGTCCATGACGAGGTGGAACCGGTCGAGGTCGTTCAGCATGACCATGTCGAACGGCGTGGTCGTCGTCCCCTCCTCCTTGTAGCCGCGGACGTGCAGGTTGCCGTGCCCCGCGCGCCGGTAGGTGAGGCGGTGGATGAGGTACGGGTAGCCGTGGAAGGCGAAGATGACGGGCTTGTCGGTGGTGAACAGGGTGTCGAACTCGCGGTCCGACAGGCCGTGGGGGTGCTCGCTGGACGGCTGGAGCCGCATCAGGTCGACGATGTTGACGACCCGGACGCGCAGTTCGGGGAACAGCTGCCTGAGCAGGTCGACGGCCGCGAGCGTCTCCAGCGTCGGGATGTCGCCCGCGCAGGCGAGCACCACGTCGGGGTCGGCGCCGCCGTCGGTGGACGCCCACTCCCAGATGCCGATGCCGCGGGTGCAGTGCGCGATCGCGGCGTCCATCGGCAGCCAGTTCAGCGCGGGCTGCTTCCCGGCCACGATCACGTTGACGTAGTCGCGGGAGCGCAGGCAGTGGTCGCCGACCGACAGCAGCGTGTTCGCGTCCGGCGGCAGGTACACGCGGACGATCTCCGGCTTCTTGTTCAGCACGACGTCGAGGAAGCCGGGGTCCTGGTGGGTGAAGCCGTTGTGGTCCTGCCGCCACACGTGCGACGACAGCAGGTAGTTCAGCGACGCGATCGGCCGCCGCCACGGCAGGCCGCGGGTGACCTTCAGCCACTTCGCGTGCTGGTTGAACATGGCGTCGACGATGTGCACGAACGCCTCGTAGCTGTTGAACAGCCCGTGCCGCCCGGTGAGCAGGTAGCCCTCCAGCCACCCCTGGCACAGGTGCTCGCTCAGCACCTCCATCACCTGGCCGGAGCGCGCCTGGTGCTCGTCGGTCGGCAGCAGCCCGCCCTCGAAGACGCGGTCGGTGGCCTGGAAGACGTCCCCGAGCCGGTTGGACGCCGTCTCGTCCGCGCCCATGATCCGGAAGTTGGACGGGTTGGCCCGCACGACGTCGCGCAGGAACGTCCCGAGCCTGCGGGTGGGCTCCGTCGTGGTGGAGCCGGGCTTGCCGACCTCCACGGCGTAGTCGCGGAAGTCGGGCAGCGCCAGCGGCTTCAGCAGCAGCCCGCCGTTGGCGTGCGGGTTCGCGCTCATCCGCCGGTCGCCCGCGGGCGCGAGGGCCCGGAGCCCGGCCGCCGGGCGGCCCGCCTCGTCGAACAGCTCCTCCGGGCGGTAGGAGCGCAGCCACTCCTCCAGCTGCGCGCGGTGCCCGGCGTCCTCGCACACTCCGGCGAGCGGCACCTGGTGGGAGCGCCAGGTGTTCTCGACCGGCAGCCCGTCCACCTCCTTCGGGCCCGTCCAGCCCTTGGGGGACCGCAGGACGATCATGGGCCAGCGGCGCCGCTCGGACGCCCCGCCCTCGCGGGCGCCGCGCTGGATGTCGGCGATCTCGTCGAGGGCCTGGTCGAGGGCGGCGGCCATCTTGCGGTGCATGGACGCGGGCTCGTCGCCGCTCACGAGGAAGGGCCGGTAGCCGTACCCGTCCAGGAGCTGGACGAGCTCCTCCTCGGGGATGCGGGCCAGCACCGTCGGATTCGCGATCTTGTAGCCGTTGAGGTGCAGGATGGGCAGGACGGCGCCGTCCCGCACCGGGTCGAGGAACTTGGTGGAATGCCAGCTCGCCGCGAGGGGACCCGTCTCGGCCTCGCCGTCGCCGACGATGCACGCCACCACGAGGTCGGGGTTGTCGAAGGCGGCCCCGAACGCGTGGGCGAGGGAGTAGCCCAGCTCGCCGCCCTCGTGGATGGAGCCGGGGGTCTCCGGCGCGACGTGGCTCGGGATGCCGCCGGGGAAGGAGAACTGCCGGAACAGCCGCCGCATGCCCGCCTCGTCCTGCGACACCTCCGGGTAGACCTCGCTGTAGGTGCCTTCGAGCCAGGCGTTCGCGACCGCCGCGGGCCCGCCGTGCCCCGGGCCCATGACGTAGATCATGTCGAGGTCGCGCGCCCTGATGACGCGGTTGAGGTGGGCGTAGCAGAAGTTCAGGCCCGGCGTGGTGCCCCAGTGCCCGAGCAGCCGCGGCTTGAGGTCGCGCCGTTCGAGCGGCTCGCGGAGCAGGGGGTTGTCCAGAAGGTAGATCTGCCCCACGGAGAGGTAGTTGGCGGCTCTCCAGTACGCGTTGATCTTCTGTACTTCGTCGTCGCTGAGGGTGCCCGACTGGGTCATGCGCGTCCTCCGGGTGCTCTCGACCGCCCTGAGGACATCCCGTCCCCACGAACGGGGTTCTCAACCGTCGAAGAGAGCCCATCACCCCGGTGCCCGCGGGCCTAGGGCCGAACGTCCCGGACGGCCGGACAGGGAGCGGGTGCGGCGGCCGGCGCACCACGACAACGAGGCCACGGCGCACGGCCGTGACCTCGTCCCCCCACCTCGGTGCGGCCGCAGCCGGCTACAGGGGCGGTATGCCGGCGCGCCGGCGCGCGGCCTCCGCCCCGCCCCCCAGCGAACCGGCGGGAGCGTCACCTCCGGGTGCTGGAAGCCTGGCGGCTACTCGCGCGTAGGTTCACGGTTCCCGGCGCGCGGTCGGCGAACGGCGGGCATTCTGCGATGAACGGTTCACAGTGAGCGACTAATGAGTGACAGAGTGCCACATTGCGCGCGACGACCGGGACGGACGGGGCGGCGGCGGTCTGAGATGCTACGCAGATCAGTACAGGTAAGCGGCAAGGAGGCGGAATGGGCGGGTTCTTCACCGGACGGACGCTGACCGGGATCGGGCGCGACCTGCGCGCGGGCCGGGAGTCGGCGCGGGGCCTGGTCGCGCGGGCCCTGGAGTCGGTCGACAAGGACCTGAACGCCTTCGTGACCCTGGACGCCGAGGGCGCCGAGGCCGCCGCCCGGTGGGCCGACGAGGAGCTGGCGTCCGGCGTCGACCGGGGCCCGCTGCACGGCGTCCCGGTCGCGGTGAAGGACATCATCGACGTCGCCGGGCTGCCCACCGGCATGGGGTCCGGCCACTTCGCCGGGCACGTCGCCGAGACCGACGCGGCCTGCGTGAGGATGCTGAGGGACGCGGGCGCGGTGATCGTCGGCAAGACCGGGACGCAGGAGTTCGCGTTCGGCGGCAGCGGCGACGTGTCGGTGAACGGCGCGGTCCGCAACCCCGCCGACCGGGAGCGGATGTCCGGCGGGTCCAGCAGCGGCAGCGCCGTCGCGGTCGCCGCGGGCATGGTCCCGCTCGCCATCGGCACCGACACGGGCGGGTCGGTGCGCATCCCGTCGGCGTTCTGCGGGATCGCCGGGTTCAAGCCGCCGCACGGCGCCATCCCGGCCGACGGCGTGTTCCCCCTGTCGCGCTCGCTCGACCACGTGGGCGTCCTCGCCGCCACCGCGGCGGACTGCCGCGTGGCCTACCACGCGCTGACCGGGCCGGCGGAGGCCGTCCCGTCCCTCCTGGACGGCCCGGCCGGCGGGGGCGACCGCGCCGGAGGCACGGCGTACGGGCGCGTCGCCTGGATCGAGCCGCCGGCGTGCGACCCCGAGGTGGAGCGGCGCGTCCGCGCCCTGTTCCCGGACGCGCCGTCCGAGCGGATCGACTTCGCCGGGCTCCGGCAGGTGTTCCTGGCGATCGAGTACAGCGAGGCGTACGACGTGCACGCCGAGCGGGTCGCCGAGGCGCCCGACCGGTACCAGCCGGCGACGCTCGCCCGCCTGGAGGACGCGGCCCGGATGCCGGGCTGGCGGCTCGTCCGGGCGCTGCGCGAGCGGGACCGCCACGCCGAGGAGATCGCCGGGCTGCTGGACCGCTACGACCTGCTGGCCATGCCCACCATGCCGATCCCCGCGCCCCGGATCGGCGCGACCGAGGTCGGCCTCGGCCCGCTCACCGCCCTGCTGGTCAGCCTCACCTCGCCGTGGAACGTGCTAGGGCTGCCCGCCCTGTCCGTTCCCGCCGGAACCGTCCCGGCGGACGGCGGCGGCGAGCTGCCGATCGGGGCGCAGCTCGTCACCCGCCGGGGAGCGGAGAGCCTCCTGTTCGCCGCCGCCGAGCATCTCGCCTCCTGACCGGGCCCGCGCCCGGCTAGAGGTAGAGGCCGAAGAACTCCTCGGGGTGGTCCAGCAGCGGGGGCAGGTCGTCGGCGGTCAGCGTGACCAGTTCCTCCCTGGTCGGCGTCGCCTGCTCGCCGCCCTTGTCCCTGCCGCCGCCCTTGTCGCCTCCGAGGCCGAGGAGTCCGGCAAGACCCCCGGCACCGACCTGCGCGAAGGCATCCGCACCCTCCCGACGCACCACGTCCTCGCCGGCAT
>NZ_JBEZJP010000345.1:0-9237 GCF_040653175.1 Actinomadura sp. NPDC048032 | reverse complement strand
TGAAGAGCCAGGGCGTCCGCCCCCGCGTCTGGTTCGGCGAACGCTGGATCACCTCCGTGTTCGACCTCTTCGAGGAGAACACCCGGTACTTCCCGGTCTCCAGGGCCGCCGGGACGAACGAGGAGGCGTCGACCAGCCCGTCCGGCAGCGGCAGGATCCAGCGGCGCGCGGCGAACTCCATGACGGTGCGGTTCGGCGACATCGCCGAGACCTGGCCGGACGACCGCTGGTGGCTCGCCGTCGACGTTCCCGCGCGCGGCGTCCCCGCCGCGCTGCCGATCGAGGCGCGGCTGCCGTCCTGGTTCGTCCGGCAGGTCGCCGACGGCGACGGCCGCCCCCCGCAGGTCGGCCGCGCGTCCCCGCCGTGGGAGGAGCTGCGCGACCAGCACCGCGAGCTGCCCCGCGAGGCGCCGCGCCCGGAGTTCCAGCCGGCCAACGACGTCGAGCGCGAGCTGCTGCGGGCCGCCGCGAACAACGACCACGACCTGTTCCTGCAGACGCTGGCGGCCACCGACGTGCTGCTGCCCGTCCCGGACGACATGGACTTCTCGCTCCGTCCGGGCCGCCCCGGGTTCCCGTGGCAGACCCGTGAGGTCGACGGCTCCACCGTCGTCCCGGTCTTCACCTCGCCGGAGCGGCTGGTCGAGGCGTCCGGGCCCGGCACCGAGCACATCGCGCTGCCGTTCACCGTGGTGCTGCGCTACTGGCCGGACCCCGACTGGCTCCTCGCCATCAACTCCGGCTCGCCCGCGGGCGGCACCGTCCTCGCGCAGCAGCTCCCCGGCCTCGCCACCTGGGCCGACCAGCGCGCGGCCCAGCGGATGACGGACCGCTTCGAGCCCCAGAACGACATCGAGCAGCGCCTCTTCGACGCGGCCCGCCGCCGCGACACCGAGGCCTTCTTCAAGATCATTCTCGGCGCCCAGGTGCTCGTCCCCGTGGACGCCGAGACCCCGTGGGGCATCGTCCCCGGCGACCCCGACTTCCCGTGGCGCCCCGTCCGCGTCCACGGCCGGACGTCGATCCAGATCTTCACGTCGCTGAGGTGGATGAACGAGGCGATCGGCACGTCGCGCTTCATCATGCCGAGCCTGCTGGAGATGGTCACCGCCTGGCCGGACGCCTCGTGGACGCTCGTCCTCAACCCGGGCACGCCCATCGACGCGTCCATGCCGGGCGAGCAGGTCCGCACCCTCAGCGGCCCGCCCGCTCCCCCGTCCGCCGCGACGCCGCCGCCCCCGTCCGCGCCCTCGGTGCCGGTCGCCCCCGCCGTCCCGGCCGACCCCGCCGCGTCCGGCCCGGGCCGCCACGCGGGCCCGCCCGTGCCGGACGAGCCCGCCGTCCCCGCGCCCGTGGAACCGGGCCGCCACCACGCCGGAGCGCCCAGCGGCTCAGCGGCCCAGCGCCCCGCGCACGGTGAGGCCGTGCCGCGTCCGCAGACGCCGCAGCTCCCACATCGCCACGGCCGTGACGGACAGCGGTGCTCCGAGGATGAAGGCCAGCCGCACCCCGAACGGGGCGCTGCTGTAGGCGCCCTGGAAGACGTCGAAGACGGCGACTTCCCAGACGAGCAGCGTCGCGAGGAGTGGCGGGACCGTGTCGTGGAGGTCGGCCGTCCGGAAGACGTGCACGAGTGACTGCACGACGCCGTAGAGGCCGAAGGGGATGTACCACAACGAGAAGGCGCCGATCGCGAACAGCAGCACCAGCCGCCACGGTGACGCCGTCCAGTCGGTTTCCTCGGTCACATAGCCCAGCCCCGTGGCCATTCTCGGCGCGGCGAGCGTTATCGCCAGCGTGAGCAGCGCCCCGGCGGGTTTGAGCGCGCGGCGCAGGAACAGGCGTCGGTTGGGCGGACGGGCCGCCGCGATGAAGACGGCGACGGCGATCGGGAACGTCACCGCCAGCGTGATGAGGGTGGTGCGGATCTGGGCGAAGCGGTCGTCCAGCACGGCGTTGGGGTCCTTCGCCAGCCCGTAGGAGAACAGCATCCACGTGACGGCGACCAGACCGACGACCGTTCGCCAGATCTGCACCTTCTTCACCGCCGGGTCGTGCACGCGTTCCGGCCGGGACGGCGTGAAGACCGCGCTCCCGACGGCGAACGGATTGAAGAGACGCCCGAACGTCATCCGGCGCGGCGGACCCGGCTGCCACGGACCCTGCGGGGGCCGCCCCGGGCCCTGCGGCTGCTGCCATGAGCCCTGCCCCTGCTGCCAAGGGCCTTGCGGCTGCTGCCAGGGACCTTGGGGTTGCTGCCACGGACCTTGCGGCGGCGGTCCGGGCTGCCATCCGGGTCCGGGCGCTTGTCCTCCTCCGTACGGATTCATGGCGCCCTGCCGCCGCTTCCGCTCATCCCGCGTCCTTTCCGTCCCCGCGCCAGACGTCACGAGGAGAATACGCAAGATCTCAGCGAGTGAAAGCGCTTTATCGCAGCACCGGTCGGCATCGCCCGCGCTCGCATCCTCGTCCGTGCCGGCTCGCCTCTCGGTCCGTTCTCGCAGGTGAGGGACGATTCTCAGATTTCGATCGTGCTTTCTGTTATCCGCACGTACCCGCAGGGTCTCCCAGGTGTCCGACAAATCCCCGGAAACCAGGAAGGCAGGTTCACGTGAGCGAGAGGAACAGCACGGGGTCGAGACGGAGCCCCCGGACGCGCCGCGGCAGCTACGGGCGGGCGCCGCGGCCGAGCGGGCGGTGGTGGGCCGCCGTCGGCGCGAGCGCGAGCGTGGTCGCCCTGACGGCCGGGGTCGCCTACGGGGTCACCGGGTCTTCGGAGGCCCCGGCCGATTCCAGGCCGGTCGCCGACCGCGCGGCCCCCGCTCCCACCCCGTCCCCCGCCAAGACGAAGGCGCCCGCCGGCAAGCCCAAGGCTTCCAGGACCGCCAAGCGCTCGACCGTCGCGAAGAAGCCCGCGAAGCACACCACGAAGCGTCCGCAGAAGAAGAAGCGGCCGGTCACGCCGGCGCCCCGTTCCACGGCGCCCGGCGGCGGCAGCGTGGGCGGCGGCACGCTCGCCCAGCAGGTCGTCGCCCTGACCAACGCCGAGCGCGCCAAGAACGGCTGCGGGGCCCTGACCGTCGACTCCCGCCTCCAGGCCGCCGCGCAGGGCCACTCCGCCGACATGGTCGCCCGCGACTTCTTCGACCACACCAACCCCAGCGGCAGGAGCCCGGGCGACCGGATCACCGCCGCCGGTTACCGCTGGTCCACCTACGGCGAGAACATCGCCTACGGCCAGCGGACGCCCGCCGCCGTCATGTCCGCCTGGATGAACAGCTCCGGGCACCGGGCCAACATCCTCAACTGCCGGTTCAAGAACATCGGCGTGGGTGTGGCGCTCAAGTCCGGGACCCCGTACTGGACGCAGAACTTCGGCGCCCGCTGACGTGCGGAGGCGTGCGCGCAGGGGAGGGGCGCGAACCCGTCCGGCGCGCACGCCTCACTGAGGCGAGGCGAAGTCCTGCGTCCACCAGGGGCCGCCGGGCCCGGACACGACGCCCACGCCGATCTCGGTGTAGTCGCAGTTGAGGATGTTGGCGCGGTGGTAGGTGCTGGTCATCCAGCTCGACACCGCCGAGGACGGCGTCGCGGCGCCCTGCTGGATGTTCTCCGCCCAGGCCCGCCACCGGTATCCGGCGGCGGTGATGCGGGCGCCCGGATCCTGCCCGCCCGCGCCGTCGTGGGAGAGCACGCGCCGCGCCGCCATGTCGGCGGAGTGCCTCTGGGCCGCCCTGGTCAGCCTCGGATTCTCGCGCAGGGGACGGCACCCGTGCCTGGCCCGCTGGATGTTGGCGAGGCGGACGACCTGGCGTCCCGGGCTGAGGGGCGCCGTGGACGTCTTGCGCGGCTTCGGCGAGCGTCGGGTCTTGGACGGGGTGGGCGACGGACGTTCGGAGGAGGTCGGCGCCGCGCTCGGGGTGGCGGCGGGCGCGCTCGGGAGCGCGGCGGCCGGGGGCGGCTCGTCGTCGGGCACGGCGAAGAACCAGACGGCCGCCGCGACCGCCGCGACCGCGGCCGTCCCGGCGATCGCCGCCGTCCGGGCCCCGCGCGAGGCGTGCAGGGCGACGTCCGCGCCCGACAGCTTGGCGTTCGCCAGGTCCGCCGCCGAGAGACGGGCCGGGGGCGGGACGAGGACCATGCCCGCGAGCAGTGCCTCCGCCGGGGCGAGCCTGCGCCGGTGCGCGCGGCAGGCGTCGCAGCCGCGCGCGTGGCGGGCGATCCGCTTGCGCCACACGGGCGTGGGCCGCCGGTTCCACGAGGCCGTCACCTCGGCGAGGCCCGGGCACGGCGGTGTCGCGGCGAGCGCGCGGACCACGAGCCGTCCCGTCTCCAGCTGCTCCTTCATCCGGTTCACGCGCACGGCCGCGTGGCGCCGCTTCACGTCCAGGGCCGCGGCGAGTTCGGTGCGCGTCAGCTCGCCCGAGACCTCTAACCACCACAGCGAGAGCAGGTCGCGGTCGGCGGGGTCCAGCCACCGGGTGGCCTCGGCGATCTCCTTGCGCTGCCCGGACAGCCCGAGCCGGACGATGGTGGTCTCGACGAAGTCGCCGCCGGGGTCGGGGATCTCGTGCGCCGCGTCCAGGCCGACGGCGGGTCGCCTCCGGTTCGCCGACCACCGCCGCCGCACCTGGTTCATCGCGATCGCCACGAGCCAGGACCGGAACCGCGACGGGTCGCGCAGGCCGCCGAGGCCGTTCAGCATCCGCAGCATGGTGTCCTGGACGACGTCGTCCACGTCCGCGTGGCCGTCCAGCGCCCGGCCGACGACGTTGTACACCAGCGGCAGGCAGGTCGACACCAGCCGTTCCCTCGCCGCCGCGTCGCCGGCCTGCGCCGCCACGACCAGCCGCTCCTCGCCGCCGTCCATCCGCATCCCTTCGCGCCACCGGACCGAACCGTTCGGCCACGCCAGAAGAGACCCCCCACCCTCCCGTCGATTACAGAAAAACTAGGACATGTCCAAGCGGGCGGGCCGTCCGGCCCGGCGGCGCGTCCCGCGGTTCACCGGCGGGAGCGGCTCACACCAGTGAGGCGTCGCGCGACGCGGGATCCGCCGCGATGAGCGTGACGGACTCCCTGACCGTCTCCAGCGCCGCCGCTCGCTCCTGGTCGGTCATGTGGGCCGGTCCATAGGTGACCACGGGGTCGAGCACCCGGTAGCCGACGAACTCCAGCATTCCGCGATGGATGTGGAACAGGAAGTCGTCCATGGGGCCGAAGACGCCAGGCTGGAACATCTCGCTGGGAGCGCCGGTCGTGAACAGCAGCATCGCTTGCTTGCCGGCGAGGGCCGCGTTCTCGAAGAGACCGTGGTCGCCGCCGAAGACCGCCCCCATGGCGAAGACGCGGTCCACCCATCCCTTGAGGATCGCGGGCAGCGAGAACCACCACATCGGGAACGACAGCACGAGGAGGTCGGCGGCGAGCAGGCGGTCGAGGTGGGCCTGGACGGTCGCGTCGAGCGTCCCTTCCCTGACCGCGCGCATCTGCTCGGCCTGCGGCTTGAAGTGGCCCTCCACCGAGGGGAAGTCGTCGCGGGCGAGGGTCGGGGCCCAGGCGTCGGCGTAGAGGTCGAGGACGTCGACGCGGTAACCGGCCTCGCGCAGGGCCTGGGCCGCGGTGGTCATCTGGGCGGTGCTGAACGAGCGGGGCTCGGGATGGGCGTGGACGATCAGGGCGAGGGGAGCGGCATCCGAGGTCGACATGGGAAAATCATATCGACATATCGCGATTCGTCAATCAGATGGTGATGGCGAGCGCCTCCGCCAGCCGCGCCAGCCGCTCCTCGTCCCGCCGGTAGTGGGTCCACTTGCCCACCCGGGTCGCCCGCACGAGCCCGGCCCGTTCGAGCGTGCTCATGTAGCTGGAGACGGTCGACTGGGCGAGCCCCGCCTTGGCCTGGATGTGCGTGACGCACACGCCGACCTCCTCGCGGTCCGCGATCGGCTCCCACTCGCCGAAGTGCCGCCCGGGCTCCTTCAGCCACTGCATGATCTGCAATCGGGCGGGATTGCCGAGGGCCTTGAACACGTCGATCAGCTCCTCCGACCCCAACTCCGCCGCCGCGGCCATCAGCCATCTCCCTCACAGTCGAACCGACAGACCACGATATCTCGATACCTGAGCGGGGGGCGGCCGGACTCACGGCCGCCGCCCCCCGCAGCGGCCGGACATGCCGTGGTCAGTCGAGGCGGTCGGCCTTGCCGAGCAGGTAGCGCTGCTCCACCTGGTTCTCGGTCAGGGCGGCCGCCTGGCGGTACAGAGCGGCGGCGGACGCGTCGTCGCCGGTCATCTGCAGAAGGTGGGCGCGCACCGCGCGTTCGCGTTGCCGCGTGAGGGGGTCGCGGTCCAGGCGGTGCCGGCCGTTGAGGTCGTCCAGAAGGGCCAGGCCCCGGGCCGGTCCGAACGCTCGGGCGACCGCCACCACGCGGCTGAGCCGGATCGGCGCGGTGGGCGTGAGGCGTTCGAGCCAGAGGTACAGCATCGCGATCTGCGGCCAGTCGGTCTCCTCCGGCGACGCGGCCGCCGCGTGCACGGCGGCGATGGCCGCCTGAAGCCGGTACGGGCCCGCCGCGCCGCGGTTCCAGACGCCGTCGATCAGCGCGGTGCCCTCGCGGATCAGGTCCGGGTCCCAGCGCGTGCGGTCCTGCTCGTCCAGCGGCACCAGCTCGCGGTCGGCGCCGGTGCGGGCCCGGCGCCGCGAATCGGTGAGCAGCATCAACGCCAGCAGGCCCGTCGCCTCGGCGTCGCCCGGGAGCGAGGCGTGGAGCATGCGGGCCAGCCGGATCGCCTCCCGCGTCAGGTCGACGCGGGCGAGCTCCCGCCCGGCCGTGGCCGTGTAGCCCTCGTTGAAGACGAGGTAGAGCACCCGCATCACGGCGGCCATCCGCGCGTCCCGGTCGGCGTCGGTCGGGGGAGTGAAGCGGGCGCCCGCGCGGGCCAGCCGCTGCTTGGCGCGGCTGATCCGCGTCCCCATGGTGGCCTCGGTCGTGCCGTGGGCGTGCGCGATCTCGGCGGTCGTCAGGCCGCCGACCGCGCGCAGCGTGAGCGCGACCTGCGACGTGGTGCTCAGCGCGGGATGGCAGCACAGCATCAGCAGCGTGAGGCTGTCGTCGACCTCCGGCGGGGGACCGGCCCGGCGGGCCGGCGCCCCCATGGCCAGCTCGGTCATCCCGGCCTCGTGCTCCCGCCGGCGCCGCGCCCGGTCGGAGCGGAGCAGGTCCACCATGCGCCGGTAGCCGATCCTGATCAGCCAGCTCCGCGGGTCTTCCGGCACGCCCCGGGCAGGCCAGTCCTCGCTCGCCGCCAGCAGGGCCTCCTGGACGGCGTCCTCGGCGATGTCGAAGCGTCCGAAGCGCCGCACCAGGGCGCCGAGCACCTGCGGCGCCTCCGCGCGCAGCAGATGCTCGACGTCGCCGTTCACGCCGCGAACTCCTCCCCCATGATCGGCCGGATCTCGATCGGCTCGCCGAGCACCTCCACGATCCGCGAAGCGATCTCCACGGCGCGTTCCCGGCCCGCGACGTCGATCACGGCGAAGCTGGCCAGGACCTCCTTGAGCTCGGCGAACGGCCCGTCGGTCGCGACCACGCCGTCCGGTGCCCGGCGCACCGTCGTGCTGACCACCGGGTGGCCGAGCCCCTCGCTGGTGACGAACTCGCCCGTCTCGGTCAGTTCCCGCTCGACCTTCTGGTACTCGGCGAACGCGGCGAGCGCCTCCTCCGACGGAGCGTCGGCGGTGGCGGCGTCCCAGGCGGCGGCCGGGGTGTAGCTGAGCAGCAGGTACTTCATGGCGATCCTCCCCTTGGTCCCACAGTGCACGAGCCGGGTTCCCGCTGTACAGCCAGGTCAGCCCGGGTGCATGTCCCGGCGGCGCAGCGACAGCGCGACGACGGTCGTCCAGGTGAAGGCGACCAGGCCGTTCAGCGCGATCTGCAGGCTCATGTGATCCGGCGACATGGGCACCAGCAGGACGAGAGCGACGGCCCCGTTCAGCACGGCCGGCCGCACGGCCCGACGGCGCGCGCACCGGACGGTCATCACGGCGGCCGCGATGGCGAGGGCCGTGAAGGCGACGGCCGCCGCGGCCGAGTGCGCGACCCCGTGCCAGGACATCTGGTCGACCGGCCCCTCCGGTGTGCCGGCCGGGAAGCCGTTCTCCGGATCCATCGGGAGCAGCCCGGCGGCCACCAGCCCGGCCCCGAAGACCCCGACGAGGACGGGCAGCGCCCGCCGCCCGGCCCCCTCGGTGATCGTGCGCCTGAGGCCGACGGCCAGGGCGACGCCGCCCAGCCCGGCGAGCACGAACGTGACGATCTGGATCCAGCCGAGATCACCGGTGGCGAGCTGGCTGATCGGGTGCCGCCTGATGTCGAAGCCGTCCCGCATGACCATCTGGGTGACGGCCGAGGCGAAGAACAGCGGCCCGGCGAGGGCGCCGGCGACCAGGACGCGGGACGTCCGGCGGACGCCGGCCGAAGGGGCGATGGCGGTGGTCATGGATTCCTCCTCGTCGATGGGTTCTCGCCGCTACCTCGGGACCGGGCCCCGGATCTCGACGTCCCGCAGAAGTGACCTACGCCACATCGGTGTCATGTCCGAAAGCGTCCGGGGGCTCCGAGGTACCGGCGAACACCCGCGAAGAGGAGGACACGATGTCCGAGAAGAGCCCGAACGAGAACGTTCCGAACGAGAGCGACCAGCCGAGCGCCGAGGTTCAGGCCCTCGACCGCCTGGTCGGCACCTGGAAGGTCACCGGCGGCGCCGAGGGGACCGTCCGCTACGAGTGGATGCCCGGCCGCTACTTCCTGCTCCAGCACGTCGACCTCACCCAGTTCGGCGAACCGGTCACCGGCATCGAAGTGATCGGCAAGCTCCGCCCGTTCGGCGAACCCGCCGGCGAGGACGTGATGTCGCGGTACTACGACTCGCTCGGCAACACCCTCGACTACGTCTACGAGCTGACCGGCGACAAACTGACCATCTGGGGCGGCGCCAAGGGCAGCCCCGCCTACTTCGAAGGCACCTTCAGCCCTGACGGCAACGCCCTCACCGGCGAATGGGTCTACCCCGGCGGCGGCGGATACAGGTCCGCCATGACCCGCATCTGACCCGCAACGACGACCAGAAGCGGGGGGGCCCCCGCCCCGCCCCCCCCCCGGCCCGGGGCCCCCCCACCCCCCCCGCGCCCCCCCCCGACCGGCCCCGCCGACTGGAACGCCCTGGAACGCGGCC
>NZ_JBEZJP010000344.1:0-9259 GCF_040653175.1 Actinomadura sp. NPDC048032 | reverse complement strand
TCCGGGGCTTCGGGTGGGGGGGGCGGTGTGGGGCGGGCGGGGGGGGGGGGGGGAGGGGAGGGGGGGGCGACCGCGTCCGGATGCCGGCCGGCGGGGCGGGCATGCACCGACTGGAGACCCACGAGAACGAGGTGATCGCACTGTGCGGGTAGAAGGCCGGACCGGGGACTCGCAGATCGTCGTCGTGCCGCACACCCACTGGGACCGCGAGTGGTACCTGCCGTTCCAGCGCTTCCGGCTCCGCCTGGTGTCGCTGCTGGACGGCGTCATCGAAGGGATGGAGGCCGACCCGCGCTGGCACTTCACGCTGGACGGGCAGATGGCCGCCGTCGACGACTACCTGGAGATCCGCCCCGAGCGGCGCGAGCGGCTGGCCGCGCTCGTCCGCGGGGGCCGGCTGGCCGTCGGGCCCTGGCAGATCCTGCACGACGAGTTCCTGTGCTCGGGGGAGAACATCGTCCGCAACCTGGAGCTCGGGCTGCGGCGCGCGGAGGAGCTGGGCGCCGCGATGATGGTCGGCTACCTGCCCGACCAGTTCGGGCACTGCGCCCAGACACCGCAGATCCTCAAGCTCGCGGGGATCGAGCACGCCTGCGTGTGGCGCGGCGTCCCGGACCGGGTCCGCACCCGCGCGTTCGCCTGGGAGGCGCCGGACGGCACCGCGATCCGCACCCAGTACCTCCCCGAGGGCGGCTACGGCAACGCCGCGTCGATGTTCGAGGAGTTCGAGGACGGCGCGTCCCTGCTGCCCGGCCGCGTCGCCGGGTTCGCGGAGGCGATGGGCCGCTGGTACCCGGCCGGCGGGCCGCTGCTGGCCATGTACGGGGCCGACCACACCGCGCCCGCCCCCGACCTCGCCGACCGGGTCGCCTCCGCCGGGCTCCCGATGCGGCTCGACACGCTCGCCGGGTACTTCGCGGGCGAGACGCCGTCCGTGGACGGCCTGCCCCACGTCCGGGGCGAGCTCCGGTCGCACGCCCGCGCCAACATCCTGCCGGGCGTGCTGTCGGCCCGCGTCCGGCTCAAGCAGCTGATGGGACGCGCCGAGCGGCTCGTGGAGCGGTACGCCGAACCGCTGACGGCCCTCTGGTACACCGGCGACGCCCAGCGGTTCCTCGACCTGGCGTGGCGCCGCCTCATCGAGGTGAGCTGCCACGACTCGGTCACCGGATGCGGCAGCGACGAGACCGCCGAGCAGGTCGCGGCCCGCATGGCGGAGGCCGAGCAGCTCGGCCGCGCGGTCTGCGACCTGGTCACCGCCGAACGCGCCGCGACGGTGCCGCTCGGCTCGCACCTGGTGTTCAACCCGACCCCCGCCCCGCGAACCGGCCTCGTCACCCTGGACATCCCCTGTGAAGGGGAACCCGGGCTGGAGACGGGGGACGGGCGGCCCGTCCCCGTCCAGACGCTCGACGTCGCGCCCACCGTCCTGGACGACGCCGTCCACCCGGCCTCCGAACTGCCGATACTTCTGGAGCGGGTGTACGGGCGGGTCCTGTTCGGGCAGGAGATCCGCGACTGGACGGTGTCCAGGGAGGACCGCACGCTCACCTTCCACGTGACCTCCCGCGCCGACGTCCGGTTCGACATCGGCGAGGTGCGGGACGCCCTGCGCGACGCCGACGGGGACTGGCGCGTCCGGATCCTGGCCGATCCGCGCCGCACGGTCGCCGCGCTGGTCGACGTGCCCGCCCTGGGGCTCACCGCCGTCCGGCCCGTCGCGCCGGGCGACGCCGCGGAAGGCCCGGTGAGGGCCGAGGGGAACGTCCTGGACAACGGGCTGCTGCGCGCCGAGGTCCGGGAGGACGGCACGCTCCAGCTGCGCACCCCGTCCGGCCACGTCGTCGAAGGGGTCGGCCGCGTCGTGGACGGCGGCGACCTCGGCGACTCCTACAACCACGCGCCGCCCGCCGAGGACCGCATCGTCGGCGACCCCCTGGCGGTGGACGTCCGGCCCGTCTGGGACGGGCCGCTCGTCGCCGCGCTCGACATCGTCCGGAGCTACCGGTGGCCCGCCTCCGGAGACCTCACCCGCGACGCCCGGTCCGACGCCGAAGAGGACGTGACCGTCACCACCCGCGCGGAACTGCGCGCCGGCGAGCCCTTCCTGCGGCTGCGCGTCGCGTTCGACAACCGGTGCGACGACCACCGCGTCCGGCTGCACATGTCGCTGCCGCGCCAGGCCGGCTCGTCCTTCGCCGAGGGGCAGTTCGCGATCGTCGAGCGCGGGCCCTCGGCGGAGGGCGGCTTCGGAGAGCGGCCGGTGCCGACGTTCCCCGCGTCCGGGTTCGTCGCCGCGGGCGGCCTCGCCGTCCTGCTGGAGCACGTCACCGAGTACGAGGTGCTCGGCGGACGGGAGCTGGCGCTCACCCTGCTGCGCTCGATCGGCTACCTGTCGCGGGACCGCAACGCCTACCGCGACCAGCCCGCCGGGCCGCAGCTTCCCACACCGCAGGCCCAGTGCCGGGGCGAGCGCGCGGTCGGCTTCGCGATCATGCCGTACTCCGGCGCGGCGCCCGGAACCGAAGTCCTGCAGGCCGCGGAGGCATACCGCCATGACCTGCTCACCGCCGCCGGTTACGGACGGGCGGCCACGCCCCTCCCGGCCTCCCGGGCGGGCCTCTCGATCACGGGCGACGGCGTGGCGATGACCTCCCTCCGCCTCCGCGACGGCTGGACCGAGACCCGGATGGTCGCCCAGTGCGCGCGGCCCACCACGGCCGTCCTGCGGGGCGACTTCACCGAGGCGACCCGCGTCGACCTGCGCGGACGCCCCGGCATCCCGCTCGACGTGCACGACGGGACGGCCGCGCTGGCACTGCGCCCCTGGGAGATCGCGACCGTCCGTTTCCGGACGCCCTAACGCGCGGCCTCCATAGCCCGCGCCGACTCCGCCGCTCCGTAGTGAGCGGCCTCGGCCGCTGCGTCATGAGCGGCCTCGGCCGCTGCGTCATGAGCGGCCTCGGCCGCCATGGCCGCCCCCACGATGCCCGCGTTGTTCACCAGCCGCGCCGGGACGATCTCCGCCCGGACCCCCTTGATCAGCGGAAGGAAGTGCTCGGACTTCTTGCTCACCCCGCCCCCCACGATGATCAGCGAGGGGGAGATCAGCGCCTCCAGGTGGGCCATGTACACGCTCAGCCGCTTCGCCCACTTCTTCCAGCCGAGGTCCTCCTCCTCCCGCGCCTTCGCCGCCGCGCGGACCTCGGCGTCCTCGCCGTCGATCTGGAGGTGGCCGAACTCGGTGTTCGGGACGAGGACGCCGTCGGTGAACAGCGCGCTGCCGATCCCCGTTCCCAGCGTGAGCACGACGACCGTCCCGCGCCGCCCGCGGCCCGCGCCGAGCTGCATCTCGGCGATCCCCGCCGCGTCCGCGTCGTTGAGCAGCGTGACCTCCCGCCCGGTCGCGTCCGCGATCAGCGCTCGCGCCTCCAGCCCGATCCACCGCCCGGACACGTTCGCCGCCGACATCGTCACGCCGTCGACCACCACGCCGGGATAGGTGACCCCGACCGGGCCGTCCCACCCGAAATGCTCCACGACCTGCGCGAGCACCTTCGCGACCGCCTTGGGCTTCGACGGCTGCGGCGTGTCCACCCGGAACCGCTCCCGGGTGAACGTCCCGTCCGAAAGGTCGACCGGCGCGCCCTTGATCCCCGACCCGCCGATGTCGATCCCCAGCATCTCCCTCGCCATGCCCCCACTCTGCCCGATCTCTGCCCCGCTAAGAGCTCTCCAGCACCTGCAGACCGACCACGCCGACGACGATCAGGCCGAGGAACGCCAGCCGGGCCGGCGACGCGCTCTCCCCGAACGCGATCATGCCGACCACCGCGACGCCGAGCGCCCCCAGGCCGACGAACACCGCGTACGCCGTCCCGACCGGCAGGGTCCGCAGCGACAGCGACAGCACCACGACGCTGAGCAGCGCGACCGACAGGCCGATGACGGTCGGCCAGAGCTTCGTCAGGCCGTCCGACTGCTTCAGCGCCGTCGCCCACACCAGCTCCGTCAACCCCGCGATCAGCAGGAAAACCCAGGCCATCAGGCTGCATACCCCCCGTCCACGGCGATCGCCGCACCCGTGACATAGTCCCCGCCCGGGCCCGCCAGATGCGCGACCATCGCGGCGATCTCCTCGGCGCGCCCGTACCGCCCGAGGGCCGTGAACCCGCGCTCGAACTCGGCGTCGGGGGAGTCGGCGGGGTTCATCTCGGTGTCGGTCGACCCCGGCTGCACCACGTTCGCGGTGATCCCGCGCGGCCCGAGATCGCGGGCCAGGCCCCGGGTGAGGCCCGTGAGCGCCGACTTGCTCATGGCGTACAGCGTCCACCCGGCATAGGGGACGCGCTCGGCGAGGCTGCTGCCGATGTTGATGACCCGCCCGCCCGGCCCGAGATGCCGGGACGCCGCCTGCGCCGCGACGAAGGCCGCCCGGACGTGGATCGCCAGGGTCCGGTCGAGCTCGTCGGCCGACACGTCCTCCAGCGGCCCGTAGGGGGCGATCCCGGCGTTGTTGACCAGGATGTCGAGCCGGCCCAGTTCCGCCGCCGCCCGGTCGACCGCCGCGACGACGGCCGCGGGGTCGGCCGCGTCGGCGGCGATCGCCAGCCCGCGCCCGCCCGCCGCCTCGATATCGCGGACGACGGCGCGGGCCCGTTCCGGGGCCCGCACGTAGGTCACCGCGACGTCGGCGCCGTGCCGCGCCAGCCGCCGCGCGATCGCCGCTCCGATGCCGCGCCCGCCGCCCGTCACCAGCGCGGCCCGTCCCGTCAGCTCCACCGTCATCTCAACTCCCTAACCGGAGAGAATTCCACTTAGCGGAGCTTAACCGGAGAATATTCCGGATACAAACCCGTTAGGCTGGTGTGCCGTGCCGAGAGGGGGCTGGATGCGGGAGCTGCCCGTGGTGGGGCGGCCGCCCTCCGAGCGCGCGGACGCGACGCACAACCGCCGCCGCATCCTGCGCGCGGCCGCGGAGATGATCGCGACCCGCGGGCCCGAGGCCGTCTCCATGGACGAGGTCGCGCGGGCCGCCGGGGTCGGCGTCGGCACCGTGTACCGCCGGTTCGGAGACCGGGCCCGGCTCGTCTACGCCGTGATCGACGACCTCGAGCGCGACTTCCAGGCCGCGTTCATCCAGGGCCCTCCGCCGCTCGGCCCGGGCGCGGCCCCCGCCGAGCGCGTCCGCGCCTTCCTGCACGCCCTGGCCGACCGCACCGAGGCCCAGGCGGACCTGCTGCTGATGGCCGAGGCCGACCCGCCCGAGGCCCGCTTCCGCGAGGGCTCCTACATGCTCTACCACCGGCATCTGGCGATGCTGCTCCGCGAGATCCGCCCCGGCGCCGACGCCGCCTACCTGGCCGACGCCCTCCTCGCCCCCCTCGCCGCGAACCTGTTCCTCTACCAGCGCCGGACGCGCGGCATGCCCCTCGACCGCATCAAGGCGGGCCTGGACACGCTCGCCGAAGACCTCACCGCACCCCGGGAGCGATGATCCTTCGCCGCCGTCCGGGCGAGGGCGCCGGGACCGCGAGGGCTGACCGCGCCCACCGGCGGTGTGACCGGGCCCGGAGGCGGCGGTCTCAGAGGCGCGGCGCCAGCAGGGTGAACGCCTGGTCGATGAGGGCGGCGCGGTCGGCGGTGCCGTCCGAGCGCAGCCACTCGCGGGCGGCCGTGTCCAGCGCGGCGGTGAAGGCGTCGAGGGGGTCGCCGGATCCTTCCGTCAGCGCGGTCCTGGTCAACAACGCCGGGGGCATGAACGCCGAGCGGCGGCTCACGCGGGACGGCGTCGAGGCCACGTTCGCCGTCAACGTCCTCGCGCCGTACGCGCTCACCTGCCTGCTCCTGCCGATGCTGCGCGCGGCGGGCGCGGCGCGCGTGGTCAACCTGACCGGCGGCATGCCCGGCGGGACGATCGATCCCGGCGACCTGCAAGGGGAGAAGAAGTACCTCGGGTGGAGGTTCGCGCACTACAACCACGCCAAGACGGCCCTCATGGCGATGAGCCACCGGTTCGCCTCCCACCTGGACGGGGAGGTGACCGTCAACGTGGCCTACCCCGGCCACGCCTACGCCCCGGGGAACCGGGCCACGCCCATGCGCGCTCCCCTACCTCTACCGGCCCGCCGCCCCGCTGATCAGGCTGCTGGGCCGCTGCTGCTGTCGGACATGACCAAGGCCTCGCGTTCCAGCGTCCACGTGGTGTCCAGCCCGGAGATGGAGGGCGTCACCGGTGCGTATGTCGACGCCAGGGCGCGCCGCACGGCCTGGCCGTCAGGCGCGCTCGACGCGCGGGAGCAGCAGGCGGTGTGGTCGAACGGCTCAGCGGTCTGAACCCGGGTGAAGCCGTACGGGCCGGGGGAATCGTTCCCTGAAGCCCTTATCGGGCGGACCGCCAGGCGTCACACTGGCGGAGTGAGCGACTTCGATCTCCTCGTCCTCGGCTCGGGACCCGGCGGGCAGCGCGCGGCCATCGCCGCCGCCAAGCTCGGCCGCAAGGTCGGCATCGTCGACCGCCGCGACATGATGGGCGGCGTCTGCATCAACACCGGAACGATCCCGTCCAAGACGCTCCGCGAGGCCGTCCTCTACCTGACCGGCCTCAACCAGCGCGAGCTGTACGGGCAGAGCTACCGGGTCAAGGACGAGATCACCGTCGCCGACCTCGGGATGCGCACCCAGCACGTCATCGGCCGCGAGACCGACGTCGTCCGCAGCCAGCTCGCCCGCAACCGCGTCACCGTGCTGCCCGGCACCGGCCGCTTCCTGGAACCCGACACGATCGCCGTCAGCGGGGCCGGCGACCGCGAGCAGAAGCTCACCGCCGACCGCATCGTGATCGCGACGGGCACCCGTCCCGCCCGGCCCGAGACCGTCGACTTCGACGACCGGACGATCATCGACTCCGACGGCATCATCCACATGGACCGCATCCCCGAGACCATGGTCGTCGTCGGCGCCGGTGTGATCGGCATCGAGTACGCCTCCATGTTCGCCGCGCTCGGCACCAAGGTCACCGTCGTCGAGCGCCGCGAGCGCATGCTGGAGTTCTGCGACCTGGAGATCGTCGAGGCGCTCAAGTACCACCTGCGCGACCTGGCCGTCACCTTCCGGTTCCGCGAGAGCGTCGCGTCCGTCGAGCGGATGGCGCACGGCGCGATCACCGTCCTGGAGAGCGGCAAGCGGATCCCCGCCGACACCGTCATGTACTCCGCCGGACGCCACGGCATGACCGGCGACCTGGGCCTGGAGGCCGCGGGCCTCACCGCCGACCACCGCGGCCGGATCAAGGTCGACGACCACTACCGCACCGAGGTCCCGCACATCTACGCCGTCGGGGACGTGATCGGGTTCCCGTCCCTCGCGGCCACCTCGATGGAGCAGGGCCGCCTCGCCGCCCACCACGCCTGCGACGAGCCCGTCTCGCAGATCCACGAGACCCAGCCCATCGGCATCTACACCATCCCCGAGATCAGCTTCGTCGGCCTCACCGAGGACGCCCTGACCGAGGCCAAGGTCCCCTTCGAGGTGGGCGTGTCCCGCTACCGCGAACTGGCCCGCGGCCAGATCATCGGAGACTCCTACGGGATGCTGAAACTCCTCGTCTCACCGGAGGACCGGCGCCTCCTCGGCGTCCACGTCTTCGGCACCGGCGCCACCGAGCTCGTCCACATCGGTCAGACGGTCATGGGCTGCGGCGGCACGATCGACTACCTGGTCAACGCCGTCTTCAACTACCCCACCCTGGCCGAGTCCTACAAGGTCGCCGCCCTGGACGCCATGAACAAGATGCGCCACATCGCCCGCCTGTCCGGCTAGGACGGCCAGAGCAGGTTCTCCAGCTCGGCGTCGATGTCGATGAACTCGCTCTCCTCGCCGGCGGGCACCGCCTGGTACGTCCGGTGGAGGAAGTCGGCGAGAGGGGAGAGCGGCACCTCGAACAGCGCGTCCCCGAACGGGGAGGACAGCGCGATGTTGAGCGTGCCGTCGTCCTCGCCGGGCCAGACCTCCACGTCCCCGTTCCCGACCTTGCGCACGATGCCGACGGTGAGCAGCTCCCGAGCGAAGATCCACTCGACCGGCTCGTCGTCGCCCACGTAGAAGGCCATCCGGATCGCGTACGGGTCGTCGGCCGCGTACTCCAGCCCGGCCAGCAGAGGGACGGTCGTGCGGTCGGGGACGACGAGACGAAGGCCCAGCTCTGCTGAGACGGTGGTACTGCTGTTCATGGCCATTCCCTCTTACGTCGGTCCCGCTGGCTCACGGGGTGCCTCGGTGGCGGTACTCCTTCCCACCGACATCCCCGCGATCTATGACGCCTAACTGCCTGAACTCGGCCGAACATTCCGGCGTCCCCGGCGTTTGTGATCCATCTCACCATAGCAAAACCCGCGTCTGACCTGGGCAAAAGCGGATCATTCGCAAGATTCCTTCGCGCCACCCCGCCTGCCCCGCGGCCCGATCCGCCCACCCTCGCGGCCTCCCGAGCGCCCATCCGCTGGCTTAGAGTAAAACCGTGGCAATAAATCATGAAAAGGACGCCCCGCCCCCGGAACCGCGCCTCTCCCACCGCTTCCGCGCCCGCATCCGGCGCAACCCGCTCCTCAACACCGCCTGGCGCGCCGGCGTCTTCCTCACCGGCGCCGCCGTCCTCGCCGGCGGCCTGATCATGATGGTGACCCCCGGCCCCGGCCTCCTCGGCATCGTCATCGGCCTCGCCATCCTCGCCACCGAGTTCGCCTGGGCCCAGCGCGCCCTCCACCGCGCCAGGACCGCCGCCGACCGAGCCAAGGAGAAGGCCCTCGACCCCCGCGCCCGCCGTCGCAACACCATCCTCGGCGCCCTGACGGCCGCCGCCCTGGCAGCCGCCCTGACCGCCTACCTGGCCGTCTACGGCGCCACCCTCCCCTGGAACATCGAAGACCCCACCTTCTGGACCTGACCCCAGCCCCGCACCCCCGCAAACCGGCGCGCGACCACTCCCGCAGATGCGCTAGAGTTTCCGACGTCGGAACACGCGTTCCGCAGGGGCGATTAGCTCAGTGGGAGAGCGCTTCGTTCACACCGAAGAGGCCACTGGTTCGAACCCAGTATCGCCCACCCCCATGACACAGGCCCTCCCGCACACCTGCGGCAGGGCCTGATTGATCAACTGGGAGGATTTTGGGAGATCATCTGCTTGATGATGGGCATCCCGGAATCCGCGTACGACGACGTCATCGACGCTACGAACGTCATCACCGCCATCGGCGACCCC
>NZ_JBEZJP010000343.1:0-9274 GCF_040653175.1 Actinomadura sp. NPDC048032 | reverse complement strand
CCAGCGCGCCCTGCACGTCGACGCCCGTCGGGACGCCGAGCCGCTCGAACGTCGCGACCAGCACCTCGGTGGGGGAGTTGCCCGCCCCCGCCTGGCTGAGGCGCCCGCCGGAGCCCCTGCTGGTCCGGCTGGCCGCCCACCGCGTCGACCGGACGCTCTCGGCCCGGCGGGCGCGGCGCCGGGCCGCCTAGGCGACGGACGAGTAGGCGACGACGCCGCGGCGCATGGCGTCCATGGCGCGGCGGGCGGTCTTGCGGATGTGGCTGTTGGCGGGCGCGGCGTCGGTGACCTGGCCGAGAAGGTCGAGGAGCTGCTTGACGGCCCGCACGAAGTCGCCCGCGGTGAGGTCGCTCTCCATCAGCACCTCGTCGAGATCGTCGCCCTTGGCCCACCGGTAGGCCGTCCACGCGAAGCCGAGGTCGGGCTCGCGCAGGAACGAGACGCGGTTGTCGCGCTCGACGCCCTCCAGCACGCCCCAGAGCCGCACCATGGACGCCAGCGCGTCCTGAGCCGGGCCGGGGGGCGTGCGGGGAGGCGTCGCGTCGTCGGGCTGCCGCGACTCGTAGACGAGGGCGGACACGCACGCGGCCAGCTCGGCCGGGCCGAGCTTCTCCCACAGGCCCTCGCGCAGGCTCTCGGCGGTGAGCAGGTCCAGCTCGTTGTAGATGCGGCCGAGGCGGCGGCCGTCGGCGGTGACGGAGTCGCCGTCGAGGTAGCCGAGCTGCTGCAGGACGGCGCAGACGCGGTCGAAGGTGCGGGCGATGACCTGGGAGCGGCCCTCGACGCGGCGCCGGAGCTGCTCGGTCTCGCGCTCCAGGCGGTGGTAGCGCTCGGCCCAGCGGGCGTGGTCCTCGCGCTTGTCGCAGCCGTGCACCGGGTGCGCGCGCAGGTCGGCGCGCAGCCGGACGATCTCGGCGTCGTCGGTGGTGGGCGAGTCGCCGCGCGAGCGTTTGCGCTCGCGCGCGTCGTCGGGGACCTTGTTGCGCAGCGTGGACGCCAGGTCGCGCCGGTCCTGGGGGTTGCGGGGGCTGAAGGACTTCGGGATGCGGATCCGCTCGACGGGCTCCACCGCGCGCGGGAAGTCCTGGATCGACAGGCGCTGCACGGACCGGTTCACGGTCAGCACGAGCGGCGCGGGCCCGTCGGAGCGGCGGCCGACGCCGGGGTCCAGGACGACGGCCAGGCCCGAGCGTCGCCCGGACGGGACGAGGATGACGTCGCCCGGCCGCAGCCGCTCCAGGGACCGGGCGGCCTCGGCGCGGCGGGCCCCGGCCCGCTCGCGCGACAGCTCGGACTCGCGGTCCGACAGCCGCCGCCGCATCGCGGAGTACTCCATGAAGTCGCCGAGATGGCACTCGGCGGCCTTGGCGTAGCCCTGGAGGGCCTCCTCGTTCTTGTGCACCTGCCGGGCCAGGCCGACGACGGCGCGGTCGGCCTGGAACTGCGCGAACGACTCCTCCAGGAGCGTGCGGGCCCGCTCGACGCCGACGGCGCCGACCAGGTTCACGGCCATGTTGTAGGACGGCCGGAAGCTGGAGTTCAGGGGGTAGGTGCGGGTGCCGGCCAGCCCCGCGACGGACGCGGGCTCGACGTTCGGGCCCCACACGACCACGGCGTGGCCCTCGACGTCGATGCCGCGCCGCCCGGCGCGCCCGGTGAGCTGGGTGTACTCGCCCGGGGTGAGGTCGACGTGGGCCTCGCCGTTCCACTTGTCCAGCTTCTCGATCACCACGGTGCGGGCCGGCATGTTGATGCCGAGCGCGAGCGTCTCGGTCGCGAACACGGCCTTGATCAGCCCGCGGGTGAACAGCTCCTCGACGATCTCCTTGAAGGTGGGGAGCATCCCGGCGTGGTGGGCGGCGACGCCGCGCTCCAGGGCCGCCAGGAAGTCGCCGTAGCCGAGGATCCGCAGGTCCTCCGGCGCGATGTCGGCGGTGCGCAGCTCGGCGTGCGCGCGGATCTCCTCGGCCTCCTCCCGGGAGGTCAGCCGGATCCCGGCGTGCAGGCACTGCAGGACCGCGGCGTCGCAGCCGGCGCGGCTGAAGATGAACGTGATCGCCGGGAGCAGCCCGGCGCGCTCCAGCCGCTCGATCACGTCGGGCCGGGCGGGCGGCCGGAACCGCTGCGGGCGCGCGGCCCGGCGGCGGCCGGTGCGGCGGCCCTGGTTGACCTTGGCGCGCCGGACCTCCTCCACCGCCATCCGCGTCAGCTGCGGGTTCAGCCTGGCCTGCCGGTCCCCGCCCCGGCCGGTGTCGACGAACAGGTCGTACAGCCGCGTCCCGACCAGCATGTGCTGGAACAGCGGGACGGGGCGGTGCTCGTCCACGATCACCGCGGTGTCGCCGCGGACCTCGTGCAGCCACTCGCCGAACTCCTCGGCGTTGCTGACGGTCGCCGACAGCGCCACGATCCGCACCGAGTCCGGAACGTGGATGATCACCTCTTCCCAGACGGCGCCGCGGAACCGGTCGGCGAGGTAGTGCACCTCGTCCATCACGACGAACGCCAGCCCGGCGAGGGTCTGGGAGCCCGCGTACAGCATGTTCCGCAGGACCTCGGTCGTCATGACCACGATCGGGGCCTCGCCGTTGACGCTGTTGTCGCCGGTCAGGAGGCCCACCTTCTCCGGGCCGTACCGGCGGACGAGGTCGGCGTACTTCTGGTTCGACAACGCCTTGATCGGCGTCGTGTAGAAGCACTTGGTGCCGCCGGTCAGGGCGAGGTGGACCGCGAACTCCCCCACCACCGTCTTCCCGGAACCGGTGGGGGCGGCGACCAGCACGCCGCTGCCCTCCTCCAGGGCCTGGCACGCCTCCAGCTGGAACGCGTCGAGCTCGAAGTCGTACAGCGTCCGGAAGTCCAGCAGGGCCGGGCCGTGCCCGGCGGTGCGCCGGCGGTAGGCGGCGTAGCGCTGGGCCGGGCTCTGTCCGGCCGACGTGGTGTCGGGGGTGGTCATACCTTCGAGCCTACGGTTTCGACAGGCCCGATACCCAATCAGCGGGCCCGGTCGCCCTTCTCCAGCTCCGCGTCGATCGACTCGAGGTCGAGGGGCGAGACCTCGTCGTCGGACAGGCCCGCGTACGGGTCGGGCCGGCGGGCCCGCCTGCGGTCGTTGAGGAAGGCCAGCAGCGCGGCGATCTCGAACAGCAGGACGGTCGGCAGCGCGAGCGCGAGCATCGTGAACGGGTCGGCGCTCGGCGTGGCGACCGCCGCGAAGACGAAGATCCCGAACAGGATCAGCCGCTGGGACCGGCGGATCCGCGACGAGCTCAGCACGCCCGCCATGTTCAGGACGACGACGAACAGCGGGAGCTCGAACGTCAGCCCGAACACCAGCAGCATCGTCAGCACGTAGCTGAGGTAGCTGTCGACCGTGATCAGGGGCTTGACGTCGTCGGCGACGAACCCCAGGAAGATCGCCAGGCCCTTGTCGACCGTCAGGTACGCCAGGGCGGTGCCGACGAAGAAGAGGGGGACGGCGGCGCCGAGGAACACGTACGTCCAGCGCCGCTCCCGCTGGTACAGGCCGGGCGCCACGAACGCCCACATCTGGTACAGCCAGAACGGCGACGAGATGACCCCGCCGATGATGCAGGAGATCTTCAGCTTCAGGAAGAACGAGGAGAAGATCCCGTTGACGAACAGGGAGCACTGGTCCTTGTCGACCACGTGGGACTGGGGCAGGGAGCAGTACGGCTGCTTGAGGAAGTCCCAGACCGGGTCGAACAGCAGCCAGCCGACGATCGCGCCCACCGCGAAGGCCAGCACGGCCTTGATCAGCCTGTTCCGCAGCTCACGGAGGTGGTCCATGAGGGGCATGCGGCCGTCGGGGGCGGCGGCGTCGCGCCTGTTCAGCTTCATCGTCGGCATTCGGTTCGGGGGTGGCGGGTCGGGGCGGGGGCCGGATCAGGCCTTGCGCGCCTGACCGGGGTCCGACACCGGCACGCCCTGGATCGGCTCGCCGGAGCCCAGCACGCCGCGGGAGCGCTGCCCGCCCTCGGCCGCCGCGGCCTCGCGCTCCAGCCGTGCCGCCTCCTCGCGCAGCCGCGCCGCCTTGTCGCGCGCGTCCTCGCCCTGCGAGGACGGCATGGTCTTGGCGGGCCGGTCGGCCGGCGCGTCGTCATCGTCCTCGCGCAGGCCCTTGGTCTCGGCCTTCAGGATGCGCGCCGACTTGCCCAGCGAACGGGCGAGCTGGGGCAGCTTCGCCGACCCGAAGATCAGGACGACGACCAGCAGGATGATGAGCAGTTCGGGGGTCCCGATGTTCGGCATGTGCAAGTCCTTCTTCGACGGGTGACACTCAGGACGATCGTACGCCGTCCCGGGGCGGTTGTGGCGACCGATCGTCCTCGAGCCGGGAGAGTTCACCGCTCAGCGCCGACCGTTCCGGCTCCAGCCGGCGCCTGGTGCGCTCCAGTTCACGTCCGAAACGCCGCACGCCGAGCCACACCTTGAACGCGCACCAGGCGAGCACGGCCAGCCCGGCGAACCCGAGCGACACCGACACCGAAACCCACGCCACGCCCGCCACGCTATCCGATCCGCTCACGCCAGGCCGTACCGGGCCAGAGCCCGCGACGCGTCCTCCCGCACCCCGGCCGCGATCGCCTCCGGGGCCACGACGCGGCCCTGGTCGCCGAGCCGCAGCGCCAGGCCCCGCACCCAGCGGGCGTCAGGGGTGCGCAGGACGACCCGGAGCCGCCCCTCCCCCAGTTCCTCCACGCTCTCGCACGGGTAGTAGTCGGCCACCCACCGGCCGCGCGGGGACAGCTCCAGGGTGACCGCCTCGTCCTGCGGCGAGGGGCGGAACAGGCCGGCGTCCACGTCGATCGGCTCCGCGTCGTCCGGCACCTCGGCGGGCACGTCCAGCACCGACAGGTCGGCGATCCGGTCCAGCTTGAACAGCCGCACCCCCTCCGCCCGGCGGCACCAGCCCTCCAGGTAGGTGGTGCCCTCCACGACCAGCAGCCGCATCGGGTCGACGTCGCGCTCGGTGTTCTCGTCGCGCGCCGGGACGTAGTAGGTCAGGTGGACGCGGCGGCCCGCCGCGATCGCCTCGCGCAGCACGCCGACCGCGGTGCGGGCCGAGTCGGCCGAACCGCCGCGGGCGTCCACCTCCACGGAGACCTTGCTGGACACCGCCGCGGCCGCGCCCGCCGCGCCCTCCAGCTTGGCGATCACGCGGCTGAGCGCGTCCCGGTCGTGCAGCTCGGGGATCTCGGCCAGCATCCGCAGCGCCACCAGCAGCGCGCTCGCCTCGTCCACCTTCAGCCGCAGCGGCCGGGCGATCGACTCCGCCTCCGCCACCGTGATCTCCCCGCCCTCGTAGGACAGGTCGATCGGGCAGTAGGGGTCGGGCGCGCGCAGCTCCACGCACCACAGCAGGTTCAGATCGTCGATCAGCTGCTTCTCGGTCACCCCGAACGCGGCCGCGGCCTCGCCGAGCGCGACCGAGTCGCGGTTGACCACGTAGGGCACGAGCGCCAGCAGGCGCGCGAGCCGGTCGGTGGACGTCGTCGCCGCCTTGGCCGCCGTCTTCGCCGTCATCGGCCGCTCATCTCCCCATGCTCGCCGTGCGCCGCCGGGTGCGCGCCGGCCGCGGCCAGCACCGACTTCAGGTGCTGGATGACCGCCTCGCGCAGGTCGGGCGGGTCGAGGACCACCAGGTCGTCGGCGAACCGCGCGAGGTAGGGCGCGAACCGGTCGACGTCCCGGAAGGTCAGGACCGCCTCGTCCCACTCCCCGTCCCAGCCCGGCGCGTCGGCCGGGCGGACGTCCCGGGCCCACCGCCGCGGGCCCTGCGCCGCTCCGCGCCGCAGGCGGACGACCGCCGGGCGGGGCTCGCCGAGCGGCTCGCTCCAGTCGAACGCGATGCGCCGAACGTCAACGCCGTCCGGGACGGTCACCGACCCGGGCGGGCCGTCCGTCGCGACGTCGCCGACGATGCGGCTCAGCCGGAACACCCGCTGCTCGTCGCGGTCGCGGTCGAACCCGACCACGTACCAGCGGCCCCGCCGGCTCACCACGCCCCAGGGGTCGAGGTGGCGGCGGGCCACCGAGGTGCGCCCGATGCCCTGGTAGTCGAAGGCGACCGGGCGGCCGTCGCGCACCGCCTCCCACAGGGCGGGGAAGGACGGGTCCTGGGTGTTGACCCGGGGCTCGATGCCCGTCGCGGCGGCCACGTCGGTCTCCACCCCGGCCGCGCGCAGCTTCAGCAGCGCGCCCGACGCCGCCTCGGCCATGCTGGCGCGCTGCCACACCCGCGCCGCCAGGCCCAGCACCGCCGCCTCGTCCGGGCTCAGGTGGATGTCGGGCAGCTCGTAGGCCTGCGGGGGGATCCGGTAGCCGATCTCCTCACCGCCGCCGCCCTGCTGGTCGCTGCCGACCTCCAGCGGGACGCCGAGCTCGCGCAGCTCCTCCTTGTCCCGCTCGAACATGCGCTTGAACGCCTCGTCGGAGTCGGGGTAGCCGGGCACCGCCCGGCGGATCTGCTCGGCCGTCAGATAGCGCCGGGTGGCGAGCAGGCAGACCACCAGGTTCAGCAGCCGTTCGGTCTTGCGCCGCGACACTTCGCCACCACCTCGTTCCCTCCGTGAGCCCCGAACCCCGGCGGCGTGCCGATCGTCCCCACGTGCCGTCGTGCAGGACGCTACCGTTTCCCGGTGTGATCCGATGGCGCAAAGGCACAGTCGAGGACATCCGCCGCGAATGGCCGGGGGCGGTCGAGCTGGACGTCTCGATCGGGGGCGAGGGGACGCACCGGGCCCTGGCCTATCCCGCCCTGGTGGGAAGGCCCGAACCGGGCGACACCGTCCTGCTCAACACTACGGCCTTGGCGATGGGTCTCGGCACCGGCGGGTACGCCATGGTCGTCGCGGTCCCCGACCGGCTCCCGCCCGACCCTGAGGGGCCGGGCCACCTGGTCAAGGCCCGCTACACCCCGCTGCAGGCCACCGTCCTCGGCGCCGACGAGCAGGACTCGCCCCACCACGCGGCCCTGCGCGACGCCGACTCGCTGGACGGGATGCCCGTCGTCGTCGCCGACCTGCACTCCGCGCTGCCGCCGATCCTGGCCGCCCTGCTGGCCGGGCGCCCGGACGCCCGGGTCGTCTACGTGATGCCGGACGGCGGGGCGCTGCCGTCGTGGTTCTCCATGTCGATCGCCCGGCTGAAGGACGCCGGGGCCCTCGCCGCGACCGTCACCGTGGGGCAGGCGTTCGGCGGCGACCTGGAGGCCGTCACCGTCCACACCGGCCTGCTGGCCGCGCGCCTCGTCCTGGAGGCCGACGCGGTGGTCCTCGCCCAGGGCCCCGGGAACCTGGGCACGGGCACCAGGTGGGGCTTCTCGGGCGTCTCGGCGGGTGAGGCCGTCAACGCCGCGTCCGTGCTGGGCGGCCGGCCGGTGGGGTCGCTGCGGGTCAGCGAGGGCGACAGGCGCGAGCGGCACATCGGCGTCTCGCACCACTCCGTGACCGCCTACGGGCGCGTGGCGCTGGCCCGCGCCGACATCCCCGTCCCCGAGCTCGGCGGCCACTTCGGAGCCCGCGTCGCCGCCGACGCCGCGCCGCTGGGCGACCGGCACCGGCTCGTCCCCGTCCCCGTGGACGGCCTCCACGAGGTCCTCAGCGCCGCCGAGAAGGACTGGGGCGTCCGGCTGTCGACCATGGGGCGCCGGCTGGACGAGGACCTCCCCTACTTCCTGGCGGCCGCCGCCGCGGGCCGCCACACGGCCGCCCTGCTCGGCTGACCCCTAGGGCGCCGCGGGCCCGGCGCCGGCCGGCTCGGCTCCGGCGCCCGCGGCCTCCTCGGCGGTGTAGGACGACGTGAACGTGAACGCCCGCGGCGAGGGGCCGCCGGCGCGCAGCAGCGCGAGGCGCTCCAGGGCCTCGCCGACGCTCGGGATGTGGCCCGCCGGCACCCACCACAGCACGAGATGCGCGTCCACGTGCCGCTGGAACCACTCGCGGCGGCGCCGCATCGTCTCCAGATGGGCGCTGCGGTAGACGAAGTCCCACAGCGCCTCCGCCGACTCCCACACCGAGAAGTTGACGATGACGTCCTCGCCGGCGGGGCGCATCCCGGTGGCGTCGGCCTCCCCCTCCTCCACCAGACGCCAGACGAACCCCGGCGTCCCGTCGGCGAGCGCGTTGACCGGCTCCAGCAGGGCGACGAAGTCCGCCATGCGCGGGTCGCCGAGGGGGAAGCGGAGCGTGGCGGTGTTGAACTGCGCGAGGTGGTACCGGGTCCGTGTGCTCATGGGCTCACCCCACCACGCCCGCCACTTCTATGTCAATGCTCATTGTTTTTAGAAGGACGGGCCGCGACGCAGCACCACCCGGGCCGGGGATCCATCCGGACCCGGACCCGCGAGCCCTCCACCAGGCCTTCGAGCAGCGCCAGGTTCATCCCGCAGACGAGCGGCGGGAACTGCTCGGCGACGGCGTGGAAGGGGCAGTTGCGCATGCGCAGGACGGCGCCGTCGTCGTCCATGACCGGTTCGTAGCCGCGGTCGGCCAGCACGGCCGCGAGATCGTCCAGGCCGGAGAAGGGGGCGCCCCGGTCCCGCAGCGCCCTGCCCCTGCGGCGGGCCGCGTCCTGCAGTTCCATGTCGAGACCGGCCGTCTCCGCCGCCTCGGCCAGCAGGCCCGCCGCCGTCCGGTAGTCGCGGGCGGGCAGCGACACGTCCCGCTCCGCCGCCGAGCGCCGGTACACCTTCGCCGGGCGCCCCGCCCCGGGCCCCGACCGCCCCGTCAGCCGCTTGCTCCCGGCCTCCAGGAGCCCGGCGTCGACCAGCTTGTCCAGGTGGAACGCCGCCAGGGTACGCGCGACGCCGGCCGCCTCGGCGGCCTCACCGCGCCCCACCTCCCGGCCCTGCGCCGCGACGAACTCGTACAGCCGCCGCCGCACCGGATCCTGCAGCAGCGCGATCGCGTCGATGTCCTCCATCCCGCCATTCTAAGAACGACGGGCACTCGACTTAGAGACCCCGGCTCAGTGCGCGCCCAGGAGGTCCACGACGAAGACCAGCGTGTCGTCGCCCCTGATGCCGAACTGCGCCAGCCCCTTCGCCCCGTACCCGAGGGCCGGAGGCACCACCAGCAGCACCCGGCTGCCCACCTTCTGGCCCACCAGGCCCTGGTCCCAGCCCTTCATCACCTGGCCGGTCCCGATCATCGCCTGACGTCGTGCGCGACCGGCTCTCCAAACCCGTCCGCGACCTGCTCTACGAGGCGCTGCGCGAGGCCGCCGCGCGCGGGGAGATCCGGCCCGAGGC
>NZ_JBEZJP010000342.1:0-9330 GCF_040653175.1 Actinomadura sp. NPDC048032 | reverse complement strand
GGCGGACGTGTTCCTCGGCCGGTACGGCGGCGCCGGCCTGGCCGGCGCGCTGGCGTTCCAGGCGGGGTGGGCGGCCGTCCTGCTCGGGGCGGGCGCGCTGGCGACGCGGGCGGCGCGGCGGAGGCTGGTGGTCCACGGTGGCTGACCCCGCGGCGCCCGGGGCGCTGCGCGTGTACGGGCTGCTCGCCTGGACGTGGATCCGGGCGGCGGCGCAGTACCCGGTGTCGATGGTGCTGCTGGGCCTGGCCACGGCGGTCGTCTCCGTCCTGGACGCGGTCGCCATCATGGTGCTGTTCTCGCGGGCGCCGCGCATCGCCGGGTTCGGCGTGTCCGAGGTCCTGTTCCTGTACGGCACGTCGGCCCTGTCCTTCGCGCTCTCCGACATCGTCCTCGGGTCGACCGAGCGGCTCGGGGCGCACGTGCGGGAGGGGACGCTGGACGCGATGCTGGTGCGCCCGGTGAGCCCGCTGGTCCAGATCGCGACGGAGGGGTTCACGCCGCGGCGGCTCGGCAAGCTCGTCCCGGCCGTGCTGGTGCTCGGGTACGCGCTCGGCCGCCTGGACGTCCACTGGACGCCGGGCCGGCTCGCGATGGTCCCGGTCATGGTGCTGTCCGGGGCGGCGATCTTCGGCGGGCTGTGGGTGCTGACGGCCGCGGTGCAGTTCGTGCTCGTCGACAGCCACGGGGCGAGCAAGTCGCTCACCTACGGCGGCGCGTTCCTCACCCAGTACCCGATGACCGTGTTCGCCCGCGACCTGGTCCGCGGGGTGACGTTCGTCGTGCCGCTGGCGTTCGTCAACTGGCAGCCCGCGCTGTACGTCCTGGACCGTCCGGACCCGCTCGGGCTGCCGGGCGCGGCGCGGTTCGCCTCCCCGGCGGTCGCCGCGGCGCTGGGCGCGGCGGCGGCGGCCGCGTGGCGGGCCGGCCTGCGGCACTACCGATCGACAGGGAGCTGATTGCCGGTGCCGATGATCGAGGCCGAGGACGTGGCCAAGGCCTTCACCGTGCGGACACGCTCGGGCGTCCTGCGGCGGGGGCGCAGGACGGTGCGCGCGGTGGACGGGGTGTCGTTCACGGTGGAGCGGGGCGAGTTCGTCGGCTACCTCGGCCCGAACGGGGCGGGGAAGTCGACGACGATCAAGATGCTGACCGGGATCCTCACCGCGTCGTCGGGCACCCTGCGGGTGTGCGGGCTGGACCCGTCACGGCGCCGCACGACGCTCGCGCGCCGCATCGGGGTGGTGTTCGGGCAGCGGACGACGCTGTGGTGGGATCTGCCGCTGCGCGCCAGCCTGGCGCTCGTCCGCCGGCTCTACCGGGTCGAGGCGGCCGCGCACCGTGAGCGCCTGGCGGAGCTGACCGCGCTGCTGGAGCTGGAGCCGTTCCTGGACACCCCGGTCCGGCAGCTCAGCCTCGGCCAGCGGATGCGGGGCGACCTCGCGGCGGCGCTGCTGCACGACCCGGAACTGCTCGTGCTGGACGAGCCGACGATCGGCCTGGACGTGGTGAGCAAGGCGACCGTCCGCGGATTCCTGGAACGCGTCAACGCCGAGCGCGGCACCACGGTCCTGCTGACCACGCACGATCTCGGCGACATCGAGCGGCTCTGCCGCCGCGTCCTGATCATCGACCACGGCCGGCTCGCCTACGACGGCGGGCTGGAGGAGCTGCGCCGCACCGTGGACGCCGACCGGCTGCTGGTCGTGGAGCTCGCGCGGCCGGCCCCGCCGATCACGCTGGACGGGATCGAGGCGGAGCGTGTCGAGGGGCCCCGGCAGTGGCTCCGGCTGCCGAACGCGGCGAACGCGGCGGCCGTGGTCGCCGCACTGGCCCGCGACCACGACATCCGCGACATCTCCCTGCGGGAGGCGGGCATCGAGGACGTCCTCGCCGGCCTCTACCGGGGCGACCACGCGTACTGGTGCTCGGGCCGGCCCGTGGCGCCGTAGCGCAGCGTCACCACGACCCGCCCGGCCTCGGCGAGCGCCGCGAGGTAGCGCTGGGCGGTGGCGCGGGAGATGCCGACCTCGTCGGCGATCTCGGCCGCGGACCGCGGCTCCTCCGCCCGCCGCAACGCGTCGCAGACCAGCCGCGTCGTCACCGGCGACCGGCCCTTGGGCGCGGGCGCGCGGGCGTGCAGCGGCGCGTACAGGGCGCGGACCGCGCCGTCGAGGTCCTCCTGGGACAGCTCGCTCCCGCCCGCGAGGGCGTCCCGGTACCGGGCGTAGGCGGTGAGGCGCTCGTTCAGCGCGGCGGCGGTGAACGGCTTGATCAGGTAGTGCAGGGCGCCGTGCCGGAAGGCCTCGCGCACGGCGCGGGGATCGGCGGCGGCCGTCGCCATGATGACGTCGGCGTCCAGGTCGGGCAGCAGGGTGAGGCCCGAGGCGTCCGGCAGGTAGACGTCCAGCAGGACGAGGGCGGGCCGCAGCTCGGCGGCCATGGACCTGGCCTGGGCGGCGGAGTGCGCGAGCCCGGCGACCGCGAACCCCCGCAGCGCCGCCACGAACCCGGCGTGGACCTGCGCCACGCGGAAGTCGTCGTCCACCACGAGCACGTCGATCATCGCACCGCCTCCGCGCCCAGCACCCCGGGGAGGCGGGCGACCGCCACGGCCCCGCAGCCGCCGGGACCGCCCGTTCCCGCGTCCACGAACGTCACGTCGCCGCCGCGGGCGCGGGCGGTGCGGCGCGCCAGGCCGAGCCCGAGCCCGCGCGAGCGGCCCGCGGCGGCGTCGCGGGTGGAGACGCCGTCGTCGAACACGGCGTCGCGCAGGCCGTCCGGCAGCCCGTCGCCGGAGTCGGTGACGGTGGCGTGCAGGTCGCGGCCGTCGCCGAGCAGCTCGACCTCGACGCGGGCGGGCCGGCGCGGCCCGAGCCGCGCGGCCTCGACGGCGTTGTCGACGAGGTTGCCGACGACGGTCGTCACGTCGAGAGGGTCGGCGACCCGGCCCGGCACGTAGCTGCCGGCGCCGATGTCGAGGCGGACGCCCTTCTCGGCGGCGACGGCGGACTTGGCCGACAGGAACGCCCGCAGGTAGGGGTCCGAGACGGGGTCGGGCAGGTTGTCGGGCGCCGGGGCGCGGCGCGCGGCGTCCTCCATCAGGGTGCCGACGTAGTCGGCGGCCTCCTCGCTGTGGCCGAGCTGGAGCAGGCCCGCGAGGGTGTGCAGCCGGTTGGCGTACTCGTGGCGCTGCGCGCGGAGGGCGTCGAAGAGGGTGCTGACCGAGTCCAGCTCGCGGGCGAGGGTCTCCAGGTCGGTGCGGTCGCGCAGGGTGATGACGGCGCCGAGGTCGCGGCGGTGCCTGCGGACCTCCCGCCGGTTGACGACCAGGACGCGCTCCCCCGCGGTGACGAACAGGTTCGCGGCGTCGCGGCGTCCCGTGAGGACGTCGCGCAGCGTCCCCTCCGCGGCGAGATCCCCGGCGGGGGCGCCGCGCTTGAGGGCGACGCCGAGCAGCCGGGACGCCTCGTCGTTGCAGACCGCGATCCGGCCCGCGGTGTCGACGGCCACGACGCCCTCGCCGACGCCGTGCAGCACCGCCTCCCGCTCGTGGACGAGCTCCACCAGCTCGTACGGTTCGAGGCCGAGCGTCTGCCGCTTCAGCCGGCGGCCGATCGCGACCGAGGCGACCACGCCGAGCAGGACGGCGCCCGCGACGAACAGCGACATCTCGCGCAGCACGTGGCCGAGCTCCCGGTCGATGGCGCGGGCGTCGAACCCGACGCTGACCTCGCCGAGGATCCGCCCGTCCGGGCCGTACAGCGGCACCTTGCCGCGCGCGGACAGCCCGAGCGTGCCGCGCTCGACGCGGACGACCTCCCGCCCGGCCAGGGCGTCGGAGGGGTCGGTGCTCACGTGCCTGCCGAGCTCCAGCGGGTTCGGGTGGGACATCCGCAGGCCCCGGTTGTCGGTCACCACGACGAACAGCGCCCCCGTCCGGACCCGGACGCGTTCGGCGCGGTCCTGCACGAGTCCGTCGCGGTCGCCGGCGGCGACCGCCGACGCGATCCGCGGGTCGGCGGCGACGCTGCGCGCCACCGTGAGGGCCCGCTGGCCGTACTGGTCGCGGAGCCGGCCGTCGAGCATCCAGGCGACCAGCCCGTACCCGAGGACCGCCACCACCACGACCACTCCGACCTGCAGGATCAGCACCTGGCGGGCGAAGGTGATGCGGGGCCGGACGGACATGACGTGCACCGTAGACCATGCCGGCCCGGCCGCCCAGCCCCCGGGCGAGCAGAACGAGCAAAACCTTGCGTATCGCGCTTAACGAGGGGATTCGCGGCTTGCGAGCACATCGCGGGCAAGGGTTCCGGTGACGCGCGCCATATCCGTACGGTGCCGCCGTGTCCACATCAGCATCATCCAAGCGAGACGGGGCCGGGCGACCGGCCGGGCCCGTGATCGAACTGCACGGCGCCACCAAGCGCTTCCGGTCGGCGGGCGGCGTCCACACGGCGGTCAGGGACCTGCACATGGCCGTGGGGCCGGGCGAGTTCGTCGCCGTGGTCGGCCCGACCGGCTGCGGCAAGTCGACCACCCTGTCCCTGGTCTCCGGACTGGAGCCGGCGTCCGCCGGCCGGGTCCTGGTCCACGGCAGGCCCGTGGACGGGATCCCCGACGGGGTCGGCTACATGTTCCAGAACGACGCCGTCCTGCCGTGGCGGTCCGTCCTGGACAACGTCGCGGCGGGGCCCCGCTACCGGGGCGCCTCCAAGCGGGAGGCGCGCGACCGCGCCCGGGACTGGGTCGCGCGGGTCGGCCTCGCCGGCTTCGAGGGCTACTACCCCCACCAGCTGTCGGGCGGGATGCGCAAGCGCGTCGCGCTGGCGCAGACCCTCGTCAACGAGCCGTCCGTGCTGCTCATGGACGAGCCCTTCTCCGCCCTGGACGTCCAGACCCGCGGCCTCATGCAGGACGAGCTGCTGCGCCTGTGGTCGGGGTCCGGCGCCGCCGTCGTGTTCGTCACGCACGACCTGGAGGAGGCGCTCGTGCTGTCCGACCGGGTCGTGGTCATGACCGCGGGCCCCGCGACGATCAAGAGCGTGTTCGAGGTGCCGCTGGAGCGACCGCGCGACGCCGAGGAGGTCCGGCTCACCGGCGGTTTCCTCGACATCTACCGCGAGGTGTGGGACTCGCTGCGCGAAGAGGTCCAGATCACCCGCGAGAGAGGGGCCGGCCATGCGGCGTGAGACGAGGACGCGCGAGGCGGAGACCGCCCCGGCGGCGGAGACCGCCGACCGGCCCGTGCCCGCTCCGGACGACGCCGTTCCGGAGGACCGGAGCGAGCACGGCGACGTGGCCGCGATCGCGCGGCTGCGCACGGCCGGGCTGCGCCGCACCCTCGGCATCACCGCCGTCCGGGTCGCGCTCGTGGCGGTCTGGCTCGGGTCGTGGGAGCTGGCCGCGCGCAACTGGATCGACCCGTTCTACTACTCGATGCCGTCGAAGATCTGGGAGCGGCTCGTCGACTGGTTCACCGAGGGCACCTCGCAGGGGTCGATCTGGGAGCAGATCTCGGTCACGCTCCAGGAGGCGGTCGCGGGCTTCGCGCTCGGCGCCGCGGGCGGCGTCGTGCTCGGCATCGTGCTCGGCCGGAGCCGGTTCCTGTCGGACGTGTGCGCCCCGTTCATCAAGGCCGTCAACGCGATCCCGCGCATCATCCTGGCCTCGCTGTTCATCATCTGGTTCGGCCTCGGCATGCAGTCCAAGATCGCCACGGCGTTCGTGCTGGTGTTCTTCGCGGTCTTCTTCAACGCCTTCCAGGGCGCCCGCGAGGTCGACCGGAACCTCGTCAACAACGCGCGGATCCTCGGCGCGGGGCGGACGCAGGTGCTGTGGACGATCGTGGTGCCGAGCGCCACCTCGTGGATCCTCGCCTCGCTGCACTCGGCGTTCGGATTCGCCATCATCGGCGCGGTCGTCGGCGAGTACACCGGCGCCGACCGGGGCCTCGGCCTGCTCATCAACCACTCCCAGGGCACCTTCGACGCCGCCGGGATCTACGCCGGAATGATCATCATCACGGTGCTGGCGCTGCTCGCCGAGTACCTGCTCACGCTGCTGGAGGGCCGGCTGCTGCGCTGGCGCCCCGCCGCGTCCGGGCACGACGTCCAGATCTGACCCCGCCCGTCCCCGCCCCCGGGCCTTCCCACCCCCATCGCACGACCAGGAGAACCGCCATGCCCACCACCTCCGTCCGGGTCGGCGCAGCCGCGCTCGCCGCCCTCACCGCCCTGTCGTCCCTGTCCGCCTGCCGCGACTCCCGCGCCGGTTCCGGCTCGGACGGCGGCTCCGGCGGCACGGTCAAAATCATGATCGGCGGCATCGACAAGGTCATCTACCTGCCCGCCAAGCTGACCGAGCAGCTCGGCTACTTCAAGGAGCAGGGCCTGGACGTCCAGCTGCTCACCGAGCCCGCCGGGGCGCAGGCCGAGAACGTGCTCATCTCCGGGGACGTCCAGGGCGTCGTCGGCTTCTACGACCACGCCATCCATCTCCAGACCAAGGGCAAGTGCGTGCAGAGCGTCGTGCAGATGGCGGACGTGCCCGGCGAGGCGGAGATGGTCTCGGCGTCCAAGGCGGGCTCCCTGACCTCCCCGGCCGGGTTCAAGGGCAAGAAGCTCGGCGTGACCAGCCCGGGCTCGTCCACCGACTTCATCACCCGCGCGCTGGCCGTGCGCAACGGCGTCAAGACCTCCGACTACACGACGGTGAAGGCGGGCGCGGGCCAGACGTTCATCGCCACGATGGAGAACGGCGGCATCGACGCCGGCATGACGACCGACCCGACCATCGCCAAGCTCGTCAGCACCGGCAAGGCCAAGGTCATGGTCGAGATGCGCACCGAGGAGGGCACCCGCCGGGCGCTCGGCGGCCTGTACCCGTCCAGCTCGCTCTACATGGACTGCGCGTACGTGAAGTCGCACGGCGAGACCGTGCAGAAGCTCGCCAACGCCTTCGTCAAGACGCTCGGCTGGATCAAGCAGCACAAGCCCTCGGAGATCGCGGCGAAGATGCCGAAGGACTACGCGGGCGGCGATCCGGCGCTGTACGAGAAGGCGATCGGCGACTCGATCAGCATGTTCAACGGGGACGGCGTGATGAAGCCGGACGCCGCCGAGAACGTCCTGAAGGTGCTGGCGCAGTTCTCCCCCGAGGTCGCGGAGAAGAAGGGGCAGATCGACCTGGCCGAGACCTACACCACGCGTTTCGTCAGCAACGCGAAGCAGGGCTGATCGTGCCCGTCTGACCCGAACGGACGCGGTGACGCGGGCCGGGCCTCGCGCGGAGGCCCGGCCCGTCAGCGTCCCATGGCGGAGGAGAAGTCCGCGTCGGCGTGATCCTCCCGTCGCCCCGACCCCCAGCGCCGCGGCGCCCAGGCGGGCATCAGCAGCGCGAATCCCATCATCCCGTACACGCCGGACCCGAGCAGCATGCGCAGGCCGAAGTCCATGTCGCCGGCGGGCGGCACCCTTCCGGGCAGGTCGAGGGCGCGGCCGGGGTCGACCAGGAAGTAGGCGGACGCGCCGAGCAGCGCCAGCGCCGGCACCAGCGAGACCAGCGGCGACGCCCACCGCGCGACGATGACGACGCCCGTCACCAGACCCACGGCGGCGAGCAGGGCGAACGCGCCGTAGATGCGCGTCCGGTCGGTGATCTCCTGCCCGGTGCCGTCGAAGGACTGCCCGGCCTGGACGTACCCCCAGGCCGCCCCGTACACCAGCGCGGGGGTGAGCAGGACGCCGAGGACGAGGCCGAACGCGTGGCGCACCGCGCATCACATCCATTCGAACGCGCCCGCCGCGGGGCGCGGGGTTCCGGTAGCGCCCCAATCACAACACGCGCGCCGGTGACGCCGCAGGAAATCCGTACCGTTTTATGGTGGTTCGTTTTGAACGCCTTTGGCTGGGCATCGCCGTCTCATTCGATCCGACAGCACGTTGGAGGAAACAATGTCGACCGCGATTTGGGTCGTCGTCGCCCTGGTGGTCGTCGCCGTTCTCGCCGCGGCCGGGTACCTCGCCACGACCCGGTCACGCACGGCGCGGCTCAGGCGGCGGTTCGGTCCCGAGTACGACCGGGTCCTGGAGCGCGAGGGCGGCCGCGCGGCCGCCGAGCGGGAGCTGCGCTCCCGCGAGCAGCGCCACCAGGAGCTGGAGCTGCGCGACCTCGACCCCCGGCGCCGCGAGGAGTACCGCGAGCAGTGGGTCCGCGTCCAGGAACGCTTCGTCGACGCCCCCGAGGCGGCGGTCGAGCAGGCCGACCAGCTCGTCACGGTGGTGATGGGCGAGCGCGGCTACCCCACGCACGGCTTCGAGGAGAAGGTCGCCCACCTGTCGGTCGAGCACGGCCGCACGCTGGACCACTACCGGCGGGCCCACACCATCAGCGGGAAGGCCGCGACCAAGGAGGCCTCCACCGAGGACCTGCGCCAGGCGATGGTCCACTACCGCGCCCTGTTCGAGGAGCTGCTCGCCCCGCACGGCGAGGGCCACCACGGCAAGGGCGAGGAGCACACCCCGAGAGACCCCGCGAAGCACGCCGCTCCGCACGCCGAGCAGCACACCGCGGAGCGCACCGACGACCACGCCGGCAAGCACGCCGCCGCCCCCGCCGGCCCGGCCGCCGGGCAGCGCGGCGACGACCGAACCATGAGGAGCTGACCCGATGGAGCACAGGCGACCCGAGACCGGAACGCCCGCGGCCGCCGGGCCGCTCACCGGCGAGCGCGCACGCGCCGCGGGAACGGCGGAACCCGGGACGACCGACGACCGGCACGTCGCCGGACCCGCACCGACAGCCCCCGGCGGGCAGGCGCCCGAGACCGTGCCGGACACGGTCCCGGACCAGGTGCCGGCCCACCGCGGCACGGACCGCGCCAGGACCCCCGTCAGGGACGCGGGCGCGATCAAGACCCCGAGCCAGGAGGCCAACCAGGTCAAGGCGTCCAGCCGGGACACCGACCCGATCGGGACCCCCGTCCAGAACGGCGAGCCCAAGCACGCCGCTCCCCAGCGGCCGGGCGCCGTCCCCGGCGCCCCGGGCACCGCGTCCGGCGGCGTTCAGGAGAAGCTGATCGACCCGTCCGAGGCCGAGCGGTTCCGGGAGCGGTGGCACGAGGTCCAGGCCGCCTTCGTCGACGACCCGGGCGAATCGGTGCGCAAGGCGGACGGCCTGGCCTCCGAGGCCGTCGACGCCCTCGGGCGCGCGCTGGCCGCGCACCGGCGCTCGCTCACCGCGGCGCTGGACGGCGGCGAGGCCGCCGACACCGAGCGCCTCCGGCTGGCGCTGCGCGGCTACCGCGACCTCTTGGACCGCATCTTCGCC
>NZ_JBEZJP010000341.1:0-9344 GCF_040653175.1 Actinomadura sp. NPDC048032 | reverse complement strand
GCCCCCCTAGGGTACCCCGCGGCACGGGTTTTCTGGTGTGGGCGTCCCGCCCCGTGCCCGAAGGCACGGGCCGGCACGATTCACTTGCTGCCGTACCGCGAGTTGCACGGTGCGGCTGGTGTGCTAGACCGCCTCAGCGGCCAGCGCCTCCTCGATCTCGGCCATGAGGGCCTCGAAGAGGAGAGCGAACCAGATGATCGCCTGGTAGACGTACGCCTGGTTCAGGTTCCCGAGGGCGTGGCCCTCGGGGGTGTTCTCCTCGGTGGCCTGCCGCACCCGGTTGAGGATGCCCATCAGCTCCCCCATGAGGGTCTCGGCACGTCGGGGCATGCCGAGCAGGAGGAACACGATGGCCAGCCAGCCCGTGATGTTGTTGAACAGCCCTTCCTCGGCGAGGGAGATGCCGTCCTGGAACTCGGCCGCGTGGTAGCGGACGTGCCCCTTGCCGACGCGGAGCCCCTTGAGGGGTCCCGCGGCGGTGTGGGGCGCGTCGATGGCGAGCGCCGTGGCGCGCACCAGCTCCTCGTCCACGGACTCGAAGATGTCCGGCGCCTGCATGAAGGCGAGGAGGATCGACGAGTCCAGCACGGGCATGTCGGGCGCGGCCACGATGACGCCGTGCTTGACGCACTCGTCCCGCACCCACGGCATGACCTTGGCGGCCAGGGCCTTGTACTCCCGGGCCTTCTCCTGCTCCCCCGCCATCTCGAAGATCTTGGAGAAGTAGGCCAGAGCCTGGCCGTTGAGGATCTGCGCCGAGGCGTAGACCCGCAACTTCGCGCCGTTCTCCTGGTTCTCCGCGGGGCGGATCTCCCAGACGCCGGAGCACGGCTCGAACATGGCCGCCCTGGCCTGCACGGCCAGGGACGCCACGAACTCCAGGTCGATCAGACCCTGGAGCGCCAGGCGGTAGCACACCTCCGCCGCGTACGAGATCCAGTCGTGCTGCTTCTGGTCGCCCGCGCCGTTGCCGACGCGGTAGACCGAGCCGCGGTGACCGATCCCGGGGATGACGACCTCGAGGTTGCTCGCGACGTTGCCGCCGTCGACCTCGTGCATGATCGCCAGCCTGTGGCGGATGTCGTGCAGCTTCTTGTACCACTGGTAGCGCGCCAGGAGGACCTTCGGGTCCCCCGCGTCCGTCAGGCTGAGCACCGTCAGGACGCCGTCACGCTCCCAGTCCTTCAGGTAGTCCCAGCACCGCACGGCCTGGCCGAGCCGCGGGTCGTCCTCCGGGAGGCTCCGGGTGGCGGCCGCGTAGAACGAGCCCCCGTTTCCGAAGCCCAGCAGCCGCAGGTTGATCGCGCTTCGGAGCGCGATCTCGGCGTACTTGCCGCGGAGGTTCCGCAGGCTCTGGACGTACTTCAGCCAGCCCTTGTCGGACTCGACGATGAGGCGCTTTGCCTCCTTGTCGGTCCGCGGCGACAGGCTGTCGTGTCCTCCGACCGCGAAGAAGGCGGACTTCTTGGCCTTCAGGAGCAGAGACCCCCTGACCGAGGTCCCGCCCTCCTCGAACGTGAGGTGCATGTTGGTCGTGAAGAACATCTTCACGTTCCCCACGGTGGCGACGCACTCCGTGAAGCCGCGCCCGGATCGCAGGACGGTCCACTGGACCGGCTGCTCGCCCGCGTGGCCGTAGCGGAGGCGGAAGTCCAGCGTGGCGGTGACGCTCCCCCTCTCACAGGTGAGCCTTCGCACCAGCTGGTTGCCGTCGGGGGTCGTCGGGGACCCCACCATGACGGCCTCCTCCCTGGCCTGCCCCGTGGGGCTCGTCCAGGTTGACACCAGGGTGGCCGAGTTGGCCTTGAACCGGATGTCCGTCGGACGGTCCTCACCGGCCACGCCGAGCCGGAACGCGGTGGTCTTCGATCCGTCGTACAGGCCGTTGCAGACCGGCACGCCGTGCCCGAAGGGAACGTTCCACGAGCAGACGTTCCCGGCGAAGTCGAAGACCGCGAGGCGGCCGTGGCCGTTCCCGATGACGGCGGTGTCGCCGATGTCGGGGGACGTGTACTTGCGGCCGATGACGTCGGCGATGCCGGCGACGACGGCGGTCGCCGCGGCGTTTGCGGGGCTGCGCCACCGCATCCGCTGCAGCAGTACTGAGAGCTCGCTACGCATAGCGTTCTCTCCTCTCTGGGTTGTTGGGTGTGTTGCGTGCGCCACGTGAGGTGGCACACATTCGTGACCGTCCGTGGATGTCAGACGGAAGCAACACAGCCGACACACGCAGGACCCACGGGCGTTACCGTCCCGCCTCTCACACCGGCTTGATCATTGTTGGGGGAAACGGGGAGGTGATAAGTTGCCGCGCTTCGGCGGAGTGGGAGCCCGGTTCCGGGACGGCGCGAAGCCGGCCGGACGGGCGCGGCGCGCGAAGCCGCCAGGCACGATGAGGCCCGTGGCGCCGATCATGCGTGGAGGGCGGTCACCGTCCGGAGTGGTGCGGTCCGCAACGCGTCCCGTCGTCAGGGGCGCCAGGACGCCGGTTTGGCCGCATCCGGCCAACCTGAAGGATTCGGGCGCGAAGCCTCGGTTGAGAGCGATACGGCCGCGGGGGTCAGGCGAGTCGCACGCGGGGGTCTATCACCGCGTAGAGCAGGTCGACCAGCAGGTTGAGCAGGACGATCGAGGCGGACGTGAGCAGGGTGACGCCCAGGACCATGGGCAGGTCGCCGCTCTGGACCGAGGTGAGGGCGAGCTGTCCGAGGCCGGGGATGCTGAAGGTGTTCTCGGTCAGCACCGCGCCGCCGATGAGCAGGCCGAGGTCGAGGCCGAAGACCGTGATGATCGGGGTCAGGCAGGAGCGCAGCGCGTGCCGGGTCACGACGGACCTCTCCGGCAGGCCCTTGGCGCGGGCGGTGCGGATGTAGTCCTCGGTCATCGTCTCCAACATGCCGGCCCGGGTGAGCCGCGCGTACATGGCCGCGTAGAGGAACGCGAGCGTCACCCAGGGCAGGACCAGGGCCTGGAACCACGTCAGGGGGTCGTCGGTGAGGGGCCGGTAGCTGCCGCCGCCCGGGAAGACCTTCAGGGTGTAGGAGAACAGCGCGAGGGAGACCAGGCCGGTGAAGTAGATCGGCAGCGAGACGCCGCCCAGCGCGATGATCATGGCGGCGCGGTCCCAGGCCGAGCCTCGGCGCAGCGCTGACAGGACGCCGGTGGCGATGCCGCCCGCGAGCCAGACGACCGCCGCGCCCAGGGCCAGGGAGAGGGTCGCCGGGGCCCGGTCCAGCAGCGTTCCGAGGACCGGCTGGCTGCTGCGGAACGAGTAGCCGAGGCACGGCGCCGGGCAGTGGTCGGTGACCGGGCCGGCGTCGTAGTCCGCGCCCGCGACGATCGACTCCAGGTAGTGGCCGTACTGCACGACGACCGGGTCGTCGAGCCCGAGCCGCTCCTTGGTCGCCTCGATCGCCTCGGCGGTGGAGGCCCGGCCGACGTAGGCGGCGGCGATCTGGTCGGTGCTCTGCCCGGCCAGCTTCGGTAACCAGAAGAAGATGCCGAAGGTCACCAGAGTGATCAGCAGGAGCATGAGGGCGGCGCCGATGAGGCGCCGGACGAAGTAGGCGAACACGTGTCCCGGTCCCGTCCGCCCGGCCTCGCACCGGGCCTGAACCCAGGATGAGCGCCCTGTTGATCAGGGCGGTCTCGGGGAAGTCACGGAACCGCTTCCCCCGGCCGGAGAAGTTTGTGAATTTTTCTCACGTCACCGGCCGAACCTGGTCGTTCGCCGACCTAGACTTTGCGCCTCGGGCACGTCGCGGGTCATGATTTGCCCCACACAGGTCCCATAAGTAAGTAATTACCCCGTGTGAACGGCGCGCAACGCAGGGGGACGGAGCTGGGAGGTTCTGTGGCGAACGACGGTTCGACCACCAGCGGGCGCCCGTGGGCGGATCTGCCGAGGGAACTGGCGGATCACATGCGACCCCACCTCGACGAGGTGGCGGACGACATGATCCAGGAGATTCAGACGCGCGTCAGGGAGTACGACCGGCCGGGGGACGGCTCCTACTCGGGGACCCTCCGGCTCGCCGTGGAGCGCGTGCTCCACTTCTTCGTCGAGCGGGTGGCCGACCCCGGCCACGACCCCGCTCCGGTGACCGACTTCTTCCGCGCCATCGGCCGCGGCGAGGCGGGCGAGGGACGCAGCCTCGACGCGATGCAGACGGCGATGCGGGTCGGCGGCATGGTGGCGTGGCGCCGGATGACCGAGGGCGCCGAGGCGCTGCAGGTGCCGCCGCGCACGCTCGGCGCCGTCGGCGAGGTCCTGATGCAGTTCCAGGACGAGCTCGCGCACGCGGCCGCCGAGGGGTTCTCGCAGGCCAAGGCGGCGGTCGCGGGGGAGATGCAGCGCCGCCGCAAGCGCCTGCTCGACCTGCTGTTCGCCGACCCGCCGGCCGCGCAGGAGGCGATCGCCGACCTCGCCGCCGCAGCGCACTGGCCCGTCCCGCGGACGGTCGCAGCGGTCGCGCTCGGCCGGCACCACGCCGACACCCGCCAGCCCGCGTTCCCGCCGGACGTGCTGGCCGACCTCACCCGCCGCACCCCCAGCCTGATCATCCCCGACCCGGATGGCCCCGGCCGCGCCAAGCTCGTGGACCGCGCCTTGTCCGGGACGCTCGCGGTCGTCGGCCCGACCGTCCCGCTGATGGAGGCGGCGCGCTCGATCCAGTGGGCGCGCAAGACGCTGTGCCTGGTCCAGCGCGGCGTGATCGAGGCCGACAGTGGCGTGATCCGCAGCGTGGAGCACATGTCCACGCTGATCCTGTTCCAGGACGAGGGGCTCATCACCTCGCTGGCCGACCTGCGGCTCGCGCCGCTGGCGCACCTGCGGGCCAGCCAGCAGGACCGGCTCGCCGAGACGCTGCTGGCGTGGCTGCAGTCGGGGCGCAACGCCAACGAGGTCGCGATGCGGCTGCACGTCCACCCGCAGACCGTCCGGTACCGGCTGCGCCAGCTGGAGGAGCTGTTCGGCGACCAGCTCCTGGATCCGGACCTGCGCTTCGACCTGGAGATCGTGCTGCGCGCCCGGGCGCTGCTGGCCGACAACGCGGGGGAGCGGATCATGCCGCCGGCCCGTGCGGCGGTCGGGGAGTCGGGCGAGGTCGTCAGCCTGCGGCGGGGCTGATCAGGGCTGCGCGGCGTGACGGGAGGACCGCAGCCGCTCGGCGGTGGCGACGCGCTCGGCCAGCCGGGTCTGCGCGTCGCAGAGCAGCCAGAGCTCGCCCTCGTCGGCGGCGACGATCTCTTCGAGGCAGCCGTTGAGGAGCTGGTAGTCCGACAGGGGGGTGACGCGGGTCGCGCGCAGGCCGGCGTCCGAGCGTTCGCTGTGCCAACCGGGCATGCACATGGTCGCCGACATGAAGCGGGGCTCCCTCGGTCGGTTCATGGTAGGTCTACCATAGAACCACCAAACACTGACCACAATGCGTTCGCGGCAACCCCAAGAGGGGGCGGGAGCGAGTGGGATCTGTACGGTATGAGGTCAATGCACCGACCTGGAGCAGGATCTGGTATGCCGCGACCCCCCGCGAAGGCACAGGCGATCAGCAACGCGCTCGCCGCTCGTATCGTCGAGGGCGAACTGGACCCGGCGGCCTGGCTGCCGTCGGAGCGCGAGCTGGCGCGCGTGTACGAGGCCGACCGCTCCACCGTCCGGCGGGCGTTGCGGCTGCTGGCCGAGCAGGGCCTCGTCCGGCTGCGGCACGGCGCGGGCGCGCAGGTGCGGGAGGCTCCGCGGGTGCGGCGCGCGGCGTCCGACATCACCCGGCAGGTCGGGGGGTGGCGCGGGTTCCACGTGTCGGCGCGGCGGGACGGGCGCACCCCGTTCACCCGGACGGCCGTCGCCGAGGTGGAGGCCGACGACCGGCTCGCGTTCCGCCTGGACGTCCCGCCCGGGACGCGGGTGCTGGAGCGGGCGCGCGTCCAGGGCGTCGAGGGGGAGCCGCCGGTCCAGACGGCGACGACCTGGGTGATCCTTGAGATCGTGGAGGAGGTCCCGGTGCTGCGCGAGGTCGACACGGGTCCGGGCGGCATCTACTCCCGGCTGGAGGAGGCGGGCTACCGGATCACGTTCGAGGAGACGGTGACGTGCCGGCTGCCCCGCCCGGAGGAGCAGGAGGTCCTGGAGATCAAGCCCGACCAGCCCGTCCTGACGCTGTGGCGCCGCGCCCACGACCAGCGCGACCGGGTCGTCGAGGCCACCCACCGGGTGGTGGTCGGCGACCGGCACGAACTCGTCTACCGCTACGGGGCGGGCGTGTGAGCGGCGAGGAGCGGCCCGCCGTGCGCCAGGTCGCGTCGCGGGTCGTCTACGAGAACGCCTGGATGGCCGTCCGGGAGGACGAGGTCGAGCGGCTGGACGGCTCGCGCGGCATCTACGGGGTGGTCGACAAGCCCGACTTCGTGCTGGTCATCCCGGTGGAGGGCGACGGGTTCCACCTCGTCGAGGAGTACCGGTACCCGATCGGCAGGCGCACGTGGAACTTCCCGCAGGGCTCGGCCCCGGGCCGGCGCGAGGCCGAGCCGGAGGAGCTGGCCCGGCGGGAGCTCGCCGAGGAGACCGGGCTGCGCGCCGGGACGCTGCGGCGCCTCGGGTACCTGCACTGCTCGCACGGGACGAGCGGTCAGGGCTTCACCGTCTTCGTCGCGTCCGACCTGGAGGCCGGGGAGGCCGACCGGGAGCCCGAGGAGCAGGACATGCGGCAGAAGTGGGTGACGCGGGAGGAGTTCAGGGCGCTCGTCCGGGACGGCCGCATCACCGACGACTCGACCCTCGCCGCGTACGCCCTGCTCACCATGGACTCGACCGGGTAGCGGGGTCCGGGGGGATCACGACCCGGATGCGGCAGCCGCTCGGGGTGTCCATGACGGTGATGTCGCCGCCGTGCAGCTCGGTGGCCCAGTTCGCGATGGCGAGGCCGAGCCCGGTGCCGCCGCCGGGGGTGCCGGCGCCGGACGCGGAGCCGCGGGAGAAGCGCTCGAACACGCGGGCGCGCTCCTCGGGCGGGATGCCGGGCCCCTCGTCGGCCACCTCGACGACCAGTCCGCCGGGCGGGTGCGAGGGACGGACGGTGATCGTGACGGGGCGGCCGTCCGGGCTGTGCCGGGCGGCGTTGTCGAGCAGGTTGGCGACGACCTGGTGGAGGCGGTCGCGGTCGGCGGCGGCGCGCAGGCCGGGCGTGACGTCCGGCTCGAACACCGCCTCCGGGCGGCCCGCCCGCGCCTCCGCGACGACGTCGGCGACGAACGCGGCGACGTCGAGGTCGGTCACGTCGAGCGCCGCCGCGCCCGCCTCGACCCGCGACAGGTCCAAGAGCTGGGTGACGAGGCGGCCGAGCCGCTCGGTCTGGTCGAGGGCCGTCTCCAGGACGTCCGGCGTCGCGGGCGTGACGCCGTCGGCGACGTTCTCCAGCACCGCCCGCAGCGCGCTGATGGGGGTGCGCAGCTCGTGGGAGACGTTCGCGACGAACTCGCGGCGCTGCCGGTCGACCTCGGCGAGGTCGGCGGCCATCCGGTTGAACGCCTGCGCCAGCTCCCCGACCTCGTCGCGCGAGGTGGCGCGCACCCGGCGGCTGTAGTCGCCGCGCGCCATCGCCCGCGCCGCCGCGGTCATCTCGCGCAGCGGCGCGGTCATGCCGTGGGCGAGCAGCTGGGTGACGACCAGCGAGAGGAGCACGCCGACCGGCATCGTCTGCCGGGCGCGGAATCCGAACGGGTACCCCCACAGCACGATCAGGACGGCGACGCACGCGGTCACGACGACCACGACGCCGAACTTCACCTTGATCGACCGGAGCGGGTCCAGCGGCCGGGGCAGCCGCGCCCACAGCCGGCGGGCGAACCGGGCGCCCTCGGCGGTCACGGCGCGGCCTCCAGGCTGTAGCCGACGCCGTGCACGGTGCGGATCAGCTCCTGGCCGAGCTTGCGCCGCAGCGCCTTGACGTGGCTGTCGACGACCCGGGTGCCGGACGCGTCCGCCCAGTCCCACACCTGCTCCAGCAGGACGGCGCGGGTGAGCACCGCGCCGCGGTTGCGCAGTAGGCACGCGAGCAGGTCGAACTCGGTCGGGGTGAGGTGCACCTCGCGCCCGTCGCGCCGAACCCGGCGGGCCCGCTGGTCGACCTCCAGCTCTCCGACGCGCACCGGGCCGTCCCCGGCGTCCATCGCGGGCCGCTCGACGCGGCGCAGCACGGCGCGGATGCGCGCCACGAGCTCGCGCATGCTGAACGGCTTGGTCACGTAGTCGTCGGCGCCGACGCCGAGGCCGACGAGCAGGTCGGTCTCGTCGTCGCGCGCCGTCAGCATCAGCACGGGCACGGGACGTTCCGCCTGGACCCGGCGGCAGACTTCGAGGCCGTCGAATCCGGGCAGCATCACGTCCAGCACGATGAGGTGCGGCTCGTAGGCGCGGGCGCGCTCGACCGCCGACGGCCCGTCCCCGGCCGTCTCGACGCCGAACCCCTCGGCCGCCAGCCGGTCGGCCACCGCCCGCGCGATCGTCGGCTCGTCCTCGACGACGAGGACGCGCGTCTCGTGTGCACTCACGCCACCCGACTCTAGAAGGCCGGTTCGGGGAGGCAGGGTGTGATTTGTGCGGGAGCTGTGAAGATCTTCGGGTTACCAGGTGTGCACGGGCTCGTTGTCGCGCAGGTGCTCGACGTAGGCGCGGGTCATCATGCGCAGGGCGTCGTGGCGGCCGACGCCGTGCTCCTCCTCCAGGGTCCGCACGGTGTCGATCTGCCAGGCGGCCCCGGTCTGGCCGGTGACGCAGCGGCGCTCGATGATGCCGAGGAGGCGGTCGCGGCGGGCGGGGTCGACGCCCCAGCGGTCGAGGCCCTCGTGGGCGAGGGGCAGCAGCTTGCGCAGGACGAGCTCGGCGGCGGGCACCTCGCCCATGCCGGGCCAGTAGAGGGTCGATTCGAGGCCGTCGCGCGCGGCGCGGTGCAGGTTCTCCTCGGCGGTGGCGAAGGACATGCGGGACCAGACGGGACGGTCCTCCTCGGCCAGCATCCGGACGACGCCGTAGTAGAAGGCGCCGTTGGCGACGACGTCGGCGACGGACGGCCCGGCCGGCAGGACGCGGTTCTCCACGCGCAGGTGGGGGCGGCCCTTCACGACGGCGTAGATGGGGCGGTTCCAGCGGTAGATCGTTCCGTTGTGGAGGGTGAGCTCGCCGAGTTCGGGGATGCCGCCCTGCTCGAGCACCTCGCGGGGGTCCTCCTCGTCGCACAGCGGCAGCAGGGACGGGAAGTACCGGGTGTTCTCCTCGAAGAGGTCGAACACGGAGGTGATCCAGCGTTCGCCGAACCAGACGCGGGGGCGGACGCCCTGGCTCTTCA
>NZ_JBEZJP010000340.1:0-9347 GCF_040653175.1 Actinomadura sp. NPDC048032 | reverse complement strand
TCGAGCCGATGACCTGCCCGCCCAACGCGTTCGTGTCCGGGGAGGACGTCGTGGGCCTCGAACCGGGCGCCGAGTTCAGCGGGACCTGGGGAATCACTGAGAGTAAGTGATCGACCGCAGAGGGTGGTTGAAGTGAACAAGAAGCACATGAAGATCGCCGCCATCGCCTTCACGGCGTGGTACGTCATCAGCAGGCCCGAGGGGGCGGCGCATCTCGTCAACGGCGCCCTGAGCGGGCTCGGCAACGCCGCCGAGTCGTTGTCGCAGTTCATGAGCGCCATCCCGAACTGAACGCCGGGTCCCGGGCCCCGTACCCCCGCCGGTGCGGGGCTTCTCTTCGCGACGCCACCATGAAGTTGCCCGTACGTCACAGTAAAATCGCGCTTTGCGGGCAGACGCGGCTGGGCACAATGGAGATCGGGTCGATTGTGTCGCGCGCTACGGACAGGGATGGCGTTACGGATGAAGAAGAACCTCCGCTATGTGGCGATCGCCTTCGTCATCTTCTACTTGCTGAGCTCACCGACGGATGCGGCAGGAGTGGTCAACAACGCCTTCAGTGAGTTGGGCAACGCGGGCAACCAGCTCGCCGCCTTCGTGAACGCCTTGGGCAACTGACGGGCGCCCCGAGGGCGTGAGGGCGGCCGGCGGCGGGAACCACCCGCCCGCCGGCGGCGTCAGCGGCGAGGACGCGGCCGATCCGCGGAGCGATCTCCTAGGATCGGCCCCATGTCTGTCTTCGACGTAGAGATCGAGGGCCTGCGCGGCGGGCCCGCGGACCTCGAGCAGTACCGGGGCAAGGCCGTCCTGGTCGTCAATGTCGCCTCCAAGTGCGGCCTCACCCCGCAGTACTCCGGCCTGGAGCGGCTGCAGGAGACGTACGCCGGACGGGGCTTCACCGTCCTCGGCGTCCCCTGCAACCAGTTCATGGGGCAGGAGCCCGGCAGCTCCGAGGAGATCGCCGAGTTCTGCTCGGCGACCTACGGGGTCACGTTCCCGATGACCGAGAAGGTCGAGGTCAACGGTGAGGGCCGGCATCCGCTGTACCGGGAGCTCGTCGGCGTCCCCGACGGCGAGGGCCACACCGGCGACATCCGGTGGAACTTCGAGAAGTTCCTGATCGCTCCGGACGGCGCCGTCGCGGCCCGCTTCGCGCCCCAGACCGAGCCGGAGTCCGCCGAGGTCGTCACCGCCATCGAGAGGGCCCTTCCGGCCTGACCGGGAACGCGCCCTCCGGCCGGGGGGCGCGTTCGCCGGGGGTGTGAATCGCGCCACACCGCGCGGGCGTTGCCTCGTATTCGATGGCCCGTCTAACTTGTGGATTCGCGACAGGACGTGGAGGTGCCCCCATGGGCGGATGGACGGCCGGAGACATCCCCGATCTGCGCGGGCGGCGGGCGATCGTCACCGGGGCCAACAGCGGCATCGGCTACCACACCGCGCTCCAGCTCGCCCGGCACGGCGCGTCCGTCGTGCTGGCCTGCCGCAGCGCCGAGCGCGGCCGGGCCGCCCTGGAGCGGATGAAGGCCGCCGCGCCGCAGGGCGACCTCGTCCTGGGCTCCCTCGACCTCGCCGACCTGGCGTCCGTGCGGGAGTTCGCGGCCCGGCACGGCGAGGCGCCGCTCGACATCCTGGTCAACAACGCCGGGGTGATGGCGATCCCGCGCCGCTCCACCGCCGACGGCTTCGAGATGCAGTTCGGCACGAACCACCTCGGCCACTTCGCGCTCACCGGCCTCCTGCTGACCGCGCTGCGCGCCGCCCCGTCCGCCCGCGTCGTGACCGTCACCTCGGGCTTCGCCTGGACGGGCCGTATCGACTTCGACGACCTGCAGGGCGAGCGCCGGTACCGCAAGTGGACCGCCTACGGCCAGGCCAAGCTCGCCAACCTGGTCTTCGCCAAGGAGCTCGACCGGCGCGTCCCGGAGGTGACCAGCGTCGCCGCCCACCCCGGTTACGCCGCGACGAACCTGCAGCAGGCGGGGCCGCGCATGCAGGGCAACACGCTCATGGAGAAGGCCACCGGGCTGGGCAACGCGGTGGTGGCGCAGTCGGCCGCCGCGGGCGCGCTCCCGTCCCTCTACGCCGCGACGGCGCCGGACGTGCGCGGCGGGGCCTGCTACGGCCCCCGCCTGTTCCAGTACCGGGGCGCTCCGGCCAAGGTCGTCACGCCCCGGCATGCGGACCGTCCCGGCCTGGGCGAGCGCCTCTGGGACGTGTCCGAGAACCTCACGGGCGTCACCTACGCCCAGGCGAAGGCCTAGCGCCGCCCGCCGCGGCCCGGGAGGTCACGGCCCCCGGTCGATGTCCCAGTCGAGGGTGGCGGGGACGGAGCCTTCGAGGGTGAGGAGCCAGCGCTTGACCTCGACTCCGGAGCCCCCGCTGTAGCCGCCGAGCCCGTTCGAGGCGACGACGCGGTGGCAGGGGACGATCAGAGGGATCGGGTTGGAGCCCATGACCTGGCCGATGACCTGGGCGTGGACGCCGGTGCCGCTGCGCTCTCCCAGGTCGCCGTAGGTGAGGACCTGCCCGTAGGGGACCGTCTCGTACAGCGTCGAGAGCACCTGCCGCTGGACGTCGGACGTGAGCCGCCAGTCGATGGGCAGCTCGAAGTGCTTCAGGTCGCCGGTGAAGTAGTCCCGCAGGGCCGCCAGGGCTGGGGCGAGGCGGGCGGGGGCGTCCACGACGGGCAGCGCGGTCGCCTTGGCGGTGCGGGCGCGCGCGGCCGGGGTGTCGCGGAAGTGCAGCGAGACGACCCCCGTCTCGGTCTCGCCGACGAGCAGGCGGCCGAGCACGGTGTCGACCGTTCCGAACGCCAGGGTCTCGGTCATCGTTCAGCGCTCCTTCCGCCGGGCTCAGCGTCCCACACCGGACCGGCTCCTCTTCCAACACCGGCCTGGCCCATCACGTTGCGAGCGTGCGGTGCAGGCGGGCGGACTCCTTCACCAGGCGGCTGGAACCGCCGCGAGCGGCCACGTCCTCAAGGCCCGGGACGGCGTCCCGGGCGCCGGTCGTCTCCGCCAGGCGGGTCGCCAGGGCGATGAGGTCGGGGACCCCGGTCACGGCGCGCTCGCCGGGGGCGGGGAGCGCGTGCGGGAGGGCCGCGGCGAGGATCGCCCAGACTCCGGCGTGCCCGCCGCCGTCGGCGGCCGCCGTGAGGGCCTTCACCGCGCGGGGGAGGGTGAGGCGCTTCAGGGCGGAGAGCCGTCCGAGCGCCGTGCCCGTCTCGGCCGCCGGCAGGCCGCCCCGGGCGCTGAGGACGAGCAGCGCCTCGACGGCGTCCGCGCGCTCGTTCTGGCTCCGGTGGGCGAGCGCGCAGGCGAGCAGCGTCCCGGTGGCGGAGCCGGTGGGCCCGTCGGCCCCGGCCAGGTCGAGCATGACGGCGCCCTGGCCCAGCTCCTCCTCGCTCGCGCCCGCCAGGTCGGGGGCGAGATGCGCGGCGGTCACCTCGCGGTGGGACGGCAGGACCGACGGCCAGAACCCCTGGGCCGCGTGGATCCCCGCCGTTCCGAAGTCCGTCCAGCCGTCCTCGGGGAAGGCGCACAGGTGGGCGATGTCGGAGTCGCCGGGGACGTCCACCGTGGACAGGATCCGGGTCGGCAGGCGCAGCGTGCGGCCGCGGACGCTCGCGAGGGGCTTGTCGAGGACCGTGCACTCGACGGCGGGGTCGGCGAGCCCCCCGTCCGCCAGCCAGGACGCGAGGGTCCGGCCCGCCTTGGACTCCAGCCGCCGCGCGCGTCCCACCGCGGCCGGGTCGATCTCGCGCGGCACGCGCAGCATCGCCTGGGTGAGGTCGGCCCGCCCCGGTTCCGCGCCCGCCGCCTCGATCCGTTCGAGCCGCGCGACCAGCACGTCCGGGTCGACGTGGCCGCTGCCCTCGGTCGGGGTCGCGAGGAGGACGGGCACCTTCCCGACCATGGACGCGATCTCGTGCCTGCGCAGGGTGAGGAAGCGCTCCATCTGCGGGCTGAACACCGTCCCGGCCGCGCGGGACCGCCCCTTCAGGAGGGAGGCGAGCGCATCCCTGAGGCCGTGCGATTTCGGCGGGTGCAGGAGGCTCCGCACCGGCAGCGCGATCCAGCTCGCCTTCACGTAGGGGCGCCAGTACCCGTGGCGGTCGGAGTCGGTGAGCCAGGGGGCGACGTCGTCGGCGGGTTTCCGGAGCGCCGCGCGCGTCGCCTCCGGGTCGCGGTAGGCGAACTCGACGAGCGCGGCCAGGAAGCGTTCGGACGTGCGCCACTCCTCGTCGGCGCGCAGCAGCACCGCGAACTCCTCGGCCAGTTCGTCGAGCGAGCCGATCGGGGCGGGCGCCTCGCGCGGGGTGAAGGGCGGCGGTCCCGGGGACCGCTCGGAGTCGTCGGTCGCCTCGACCGCGCCGAACGCCGCGGCGACGGGCTCGCGCAGGACGGCGGGCAGGTCGCGGGCGGCGGCACGGACCTCCTCGTGGACGGCCCCGCTCGCGTGGGCGGCGTGCTTGGCGGCGATCGCGACGGCGCGTTCGCGCAGGTCGAGCGCGTCGGAGTGGAAGACGGCCGTGACGGCGCGCAGCGTGGCGTCGACCCGGTCGCGCTTGCGGGCCGTGCGGTCGAGCCAGATCAGCGCGGCCTGGACGAGCTTCTTCTCGGGACGGAACAGCAGCGCGTCCGCGGCCTCGTCGAACAGCGCGGCGTCGAGCCCGTCCCGGTCGTCGACGCGGCGGACCTGGCGCAGGGCGAGCCCGGCGACGGTCGAGGGCGCGGCCGGGAGCAGGCGGACGTAGTCGCGCACGCGGGCGGCCGTCTCGTCGTCGTCGGGCTCCAGCGTGTCGTGCAGCGCGATGAACCAGCGGAGGTCGCGGGCGGTGCCGCCGCGCAGGAAGCGGCGGACGCAGCCGTCGAGCAGGACCGCGCGGTCGAGCCGCCCGGTCGCGGCCAGGCCGGCGAGGGCGCCTGCCCAGCCGCCTATGCGGGGACGGTTCCACTGGGGCCTCGCCCCGTCCTCGGCGAGGGCGCCTCCCACGGCCTCCACCTCGAACAGCCTCGGGACGAGCGCGTCCAGGAACGGGTCGCCGGCGTCGGGGAGGTCGCGCTCGGTCACCCAGCCGACCACGAAACCGTCCGACTCGGGGACCGTCCCGGCCGACTCGGCCAGCACCGCCGCCATGTGCCACAGCAGCGACTCGCCGCCGGAGACGCGGAACCGGGCGGCGACGCGCCGGGCGACCTCGGCGCGCCACTCGTCCGGGCGCGTGGACGTGACCGCGCGCAGCGCCTCGCAGGTCCGGGCGGGGCCGTCCTGGGTCCACCACACGCGCAGGTCGCGGCGGCACAGCCACGCGGCCGCGGCCGCCGGCCCGCCGAGCGTGCCGGCGCCGGCGACCAGCAGCGGCTCCAGCGTCATGTGGGGCAGCTCGCCGTGGCGCGTCGCGGCGCGCATCGCCTTCAGGCGGTCGGGCAGGTCCTTGGCGACGGCGCGGCGGGCGTCGTCGTCGAGCTCGGCGACCAGGCGCGCCGTCAGCTCCACGTCGCCGGCGTGGAGCGCCTTCTGGAGGTCGTCCTCGCGGGCGCTCATCGGGCCGCCTCCGCGCTCGCCTCGCGGCGGACGATCCGGGCGGCGAGGACGTGCTTGCACGGGCCGCGCCCGCCCCGGTGGTCGTACCACCACGGGCAGGTGCAGGTGGCGCGGTCGCCGTCGAAGCGGACCTGGCGCTCGCCGCCGTTGCCGGAGACGACCGCCGCGTCCTCGGCGGTGAACCGCACGGCGCCCTCCTCGACCAGCGCGCGCGCCGAACGCAGCCGCGGGTTGAGGTCGGCCACCCGCGCCGGGTCGTAGGGCAGTTCGCGGTGGAAGTACGCGGCCTCGGCGGTGTCGAAGCCGACGCGGCCGGACGTCCCGAGCTGGACCAGCGCCGCCTTCGTCCGCGCGAGCGGGAGCCCCGACCGCTCGGCCAGGAGGTCCGGCTCCACGCGCGGCTCGAAGGACAGCAGGGTGCCGAGCAGGTCGGCGTCCCCCGCCGCCTCGTCGGTCGAGACGGCGTCCAGCACGGCGCCCTCCCCGGAGAAGCCGCGCGAGTGCTGCGGCGACAGGGTCAGGACGTACCGCATGCCGGGCAGCTCCAGCTCCCAGACGCTCGACACCGGCCTGCTCCCGCCGGCGACGGGCGGCCCGTAGACGCGGAGCGCCTTCGCGAAGCGGAGCAGCGGCAGCAGCGTCCGCAGCCGGTCGGGCCCCGCCAGGCAGACCGCCCCGGGGGACGGCCGCGCCGCGACCCGCAGCGTCCGGCCCGCGGGGACGACCCACAGCGGCCCGCGCCCCCCGCGGGGCAGGGACCGCAGGAACCGCACCGCGTCGGGCCCGGCCAGCTCCCCGCGCGGGTCGAACCCGGCCGTGATGACCTGGACCTCGGCGAAGCCGCGCAGCCAGCGGTCGGGGAGCGGGACCTTCTTCTCCACCACGGCCCCGTCCATCGTGGTGACGGCCATCTCCCCGGCGCCGACCGCCAGGTGCAGCGGGTCGGACCCGCCCACGCGGGCGAGCGCCTCGCGCAGCGGCCCGTTCACGTCCACGTTCGTCGTGCCGCGCTCGTGGACCTCGCCGTCCAGCGCCGGCTCCAGCACGTCCAGCCGGGCGTACACGCCGCCGCAGGCGGAGAAGGACTCCATCCGGATCCGGTCGCCGTTGCACGTGACGACCGGGTCCCGGAACGAGGTGGGACGCGGCTGGTAGTACCGCGTCTGCGCGACGTCGGCCAGGGCGAGCAGTCCGGCCGCCGCGGCCCCTGGCTGCGTGAGCACGCCGCTGAAGAAGTGCGGGTGCGCCTGCGGCCCGCTGCTGGTCGTCCCGCCGGACGTGGAGAGCCCCAGGAGCCCTTCGTCCAGCCCGGACGGGCTCGTGTACCGGTACGACTGCGCGGCCCCTGCCGCCATCGTGCTGCTCGCCATGCCGGAAACGTAGGGCTTCAGACTGACAAATCAGGCCGAATTCGCGATCAGGAGATCTGGTCGGGGAAGAGCAGCGCCAGTTCGCGCGGGTGGGCGGCGATGAGGCGCAGCTCGTCGTCGGTCAGCGGGCGGCCCGTCTGGGCGTTGCAGAGCTGGACGAGCTGGAAGGCCAGATCCTCGTCGGCGGGCTCGGCGCCGAGGCCGTCCATCACGTGCCGGAAGCCCGCCTTGCCGCCGTACTCGCCGGTCAGCACGACGCGGCCGGGACGGGCGTGCCAGTCGTCGGGGAAGGGGCCGAGCGTCGCCTCGTCGTACAGCTCGTAGTTGCCGTGGTCCTTCAGCGCGCCGTCCGCGTGGATGCCGGACTCGTGCGCGAACGCGTTCCGTCCCACGCCGACCTGGTTGGCGGGCAGCGGCTGGCCGAACGCGTAGCTCGCCCACAGCGCGAAGCGGCGCGCCCACCCGAGGTCGATCGTATCGCCGATCTCGGCGCGCCCCTCAAGGCCGAAGCCGTGGCGGAACGCCAGGATCGTCGACAGCAGGTCGGCGTTGCCCGAGCGCTCGCCGATGCCGTTCACGCACGTGTTGATCCAGGTGTCCTGGCCGGCCTCCAGGGCGCCGAGCGCGCCGCTCACGGAGTTGGCGACGGCCATGCCGAGGTCGTTGTGGCAGTGGGTCTCGACCGGCATCGCGACGGCGGAGGCGAGCCCGGCGAAGCGCTCCCTGATGCGCTCCGGCGTTTCGCCGCCGATCGTGTCGCAGTACCGGACGCGGTCGGCGCCGGCCTCCTTCGCGGCGAGCGCGAACTCGGTGAGGAAGCCCTCGTCGGTGCGCGAGCCGTCCTCGGCGTTGACCCCGACCGTCCGCGCGCCGCCCGCCTTGGCCGCGCGGACCGCAGCGACGGTCTCCCGGATGATCGCGTCGCGGTCGAGGCGGCCCCGGAACTTGTTGGCGATCATGTAGTCGGACGTCGAGATGGACAGGTTGTAGTGCGCGAGCCCGGTCCCTCCGGCCCGCACCCGGGCGGCCTTCTCCACGTCCGCCGCGACGCCCCGGCACCACCCCGAAAGGCGCAGGTCCCCGAACGCGCCCGCCTCCGCCAGCGCGATCTGCGCCCGGACGTAGGGGACCTCGTGGAACAGGAACGGGAAGCCGATCTCCGACTGCGCCACGCCCAGCCGCCCCAGGTAGAAGTTGACCATCGTCTTGCCGAACTTGGACAGGCCCGTCCGGGCCGTCTGGACGCCGTCGCGGTTGGTGACGTCCAGGAAGTGAATCTGTGGCATGGCCCCAGATTGACACCGGCAATCCTGTGTATCAATATTGACGAAAATCAATGTACGGGGATGAGGATGGCGGACGAAGAGCAGCTCAGCGGGTGGATCGACGCCAAGGCCGCGGCCGAGCGGCTCGGTGTGAAGCCCGCCACGCTCTACGCGTACGTGAGCCGGGGCGTGCTGCGGCGCCGGCAGGCGCCGGACGGTCGCCGCAGCCTGTTCGAGGCCGCGCAGGTGGAGGAGCTGGCCCGGCGCGGCAGGCCCCGCCGCCCGCCGGGGCCGGGCGAGCTGGCGATCGAGTCGGCGATCACCGCGCTCGGCGCCGACCGCCACTACTACCGGGGCCGCGACGCCCTGGAGATGGCCGGGAGCCGGACGTTCGAGGAGGTCGCCGCCTGGCTGTGGCAGGGGCGCGACGAGCCCGGGGAGCCCGAAGGAGGCGCCGAGCCCTGGCGGGCCAGGGCGGACGGCGTCGCCGCGGCCGTCGCGGCCCAGTCCGGCCTGCCGCCGGGGCTCCTCCCGCTCGACCGCCTCCACCTGATCGCGGCCGCGCTCGCCGCGACCGACCCGCTGCGCCACCACCTCGATCCCGAGGGCGTCGTCGCGACCGGGCGGGCGCTGATCGCCGGGCTCGTCGAGGCCCTGCCCGCCGCGAACCGGGCCCCCGGCGGCGGACGGGGCGGCGAGGGGAGCGGCGGACGGATCGCCGAGCGGCTCTGGAACCGGCTGTGCCCGCACCCGCCCGGGGACGCGGGGCTGCTGCGCGCGTTCGAGGCCGCCATGATCCTGCTGGCCGACCACGAGCTCGCCGCCTCCACCGTCGCGGCCCGGGTCGCCGCGTCCGTGCGCGCCGACCCCTACGCGGTCGTCGCGTCCGGGCTCGGAGTGCTGAGCGGCCCGCTGCACGGCGGCGCGTCCTACGGCGCGGAACGCCTGATCGCGGAAGTCGCCGACCCGGAGGCGGCGTCCCGCGTGGTCGGGGAGCGGCTGCGCGGCGGCGAGCCCGTGCCGGGGTTCGGGCACGCGGTCTACAAGTCCGGCGACGGGCGCGCCGCGCTGCTGATGGACCTCGTCCGGGCCGCGGCGCCCGGCCACGACCGGCTCGCCGCCGCGGAGGCCGTGCTCGCCGAGGCCGCCCGGCGCCGCCTGC
>NZ_JBEZJP010000339.1:0-9349 GCF_040653175.1 Actinomadura sp. NPDC048032 | reverse complement strand
CGGCGGGGCCGCGCGGATAGGCTCGGTGACCGCACCGACCATCCGCACCATCAGGGGGTTCCCCGTGTCGTCGATCGAGGCCGTAATCGCCCGGGTCGAGCGCGCCCGTGACCTCCAGCTCCGTCGCGATCCCGACCGTCGTGCCGTGCAGCGGCCGCCCGTACATGTGGGTGAGCGGCGCCTCCCACGGGATCGGGAACTGGAACGGGATGCTGTGCCGCGCGCCCTCCTGCAGGCTGAACCCGCCCGCGACCGGCATCTTGGCGTACTCCAGGTTGGAGGTGTACTCGTTGTCGCCCGACTCGACCTCGACCTTGGTGCGCAGGGCGAGGTTCACCGCCTTGATGTCGGAGTTGAACTGGCCCCCGATGATGGCGATCTCGCCCGTGACGACTCCGCCGGGCATCGTGTTCGGGTCGTGCAGAACCGTCTCGATCGACGGGCCGCCGATGCCCATCGCCTGACGCAGCTTCTTGAAGACCAAGGTCCGTCCTCCCGTGTTCGAGCGACTCCCCGCGCTCTCGTCCCATAGACGCTGTTACGGGAGATTACGTTCCGGGGAACTCGGCTGACCTGCGCAGGCGGTGGCCGTTCCTGGCCGTCCGCGCCGCTTGCCGGCGCCGCCGGTCAGTGGCCGCCTCCGGCGAGGTTCAGCCCGACGACCCCGAGGACGATGAACGCGAGCGCGACGACGCGGGTCGCGGAGACCTCGTCGCCCATGAAGAGCATGCCGAGCACCGCCGTCCCGACGGCCCCGATGCCGACCCAGACGGCGTAGGCGGTGCCGACCTCCAGGTGCTTGAGGGCGACGGTGAGCAGCCCGAAGGACGCCACGGCGAACACGAGGAACCCCGCCGACTCCAGCGGCTGGGTGAAGCCCTTGCTGCCCTTCAGGCACAGGGCCATGGCGACCTCGAAGAGGCCGGCGACGATGACGAGGATCCAGGCCATGGTGGCACTCCCGGATGACGAGACGACTGATGTCACGCGCCGTCTTCGCGTTCCGGGTACGGCGCACCTCGTCCGGGAGAGACCACTGCCCGTCCTGGGCACGGCCCTCACCTCCTCCCAACGGCCCCGCTCCCGGGGATGTTCCCCCGTGCCGACGTAAGGGAGCCCGCCTCGGACTCCTGTTGCGGCTCGATCCCCTTGCCGGACGGCTCTTCATGAGCTCTTCATCCTCTGGGGGCTCGCGCAGACCAGGTCTGCGTGAGCTATCGGATGAAGGCTCCGCCGCGGTAGCCGCGGTGAAGGACTCACAACGGAGAGACCCGTGACGAACGAGAACAGCAAGGCTGACGAGGCCCGCGCGGCCGAGGAGACCATGGACACCGCGCAGGACGCCCTGCGCGACGCCGGTCGGGCGTACGTGCAGGACCCGACTCCGGAGAACAAGCAGGCCATGGACGACGCCCGCGTCACTGCGGAGGAGGCCACCGCCCACTCCCGCCGCCTCCACGGCGGGAGCCAGTAAGACCCTGGCGGGAATGAGCTGATCTCCCGCCTCGCCGGTCTCCGCGCCACCTGGCGCGGGGACCGGCACACCTTCAGGGGCGGCCCAGGGCGCGGTACTCCCAGCCCGCCGCGCGCCAGCGGTCCGCGTCGAGCGCGTGACGGCCGTCCACCACCCGTTTGTGCCGGACGATCCCGGCCAGCGCCTCCGGCTCGACCTCCCGGAAGTCCGACCACTCGGTCAGCAGGACGACCACGTCGGCGTCCCGCGCCACGTCGAACGCGCTCTCGCCGTAGGTCAGCTCGGGGAACGCCCGGCGGGCGTTATCGAGGGCGACCGGGTCGTAGACGCGCACGTCCCCGCCGAGGCCGTGGATGGTGCGCGCCACGTCCAGCGCGGGCGCGTCCCGGATGTCGTCGGAGTTGGGCTTGAACGCGGCGCCCCACGCGGCGACGCGCTTGCCGGCGAGGTCGCCGCCCAGCAGGTCCCGGACGAGGTCGACGGTGCGGGCCCTGCGGCGCCGGTTGATGTCGTCCACCTCGCGCAGGAACGACACGGCCTGGCCGACGCCGATCTCCTCGGCCCGGTGCGCGAACGCCCGGATGTCCTTCGGCAGGCAGCCGCCGCCGAACCCCAGGCCCGGCCGCAGGAACTTGCCGCCGATGCGGTCGTCCAGCGCCAGCGAGTCGGCGAGGTCCCGGACGTCGGCGCCGACCGCCTCGCAGACCTCGGCCATCGCGTTGATGTAGGAGATCTTCGTGGCGAGGAAGGAGTTCGCCGCCACCTTGACCAGCTCGGCGGTCGCGAGGTCCGTGCGGATCACCGGCGTGCCGAGGTCGAGGACGGGCCTGAACGCCGCTCGCAGCCGCTCGTGCGCCCAGTCGGACGCGACGCCGAACACCAGCCGGTCCGGGCGCAGGGTGTCGTCCACGGCGAAGCCCTCGCGGAGGAACTCGGGGTTCCAGGCCAGCTCGACGTCGGTCCCGGCGGGCGCCAGCCCCTGCACGAGGCCGGTGAGGCGCGCGGCCGTCCCGACCGGCACGGTGGACTTGCCGACGACCAGGGACCTGCGGCGCAGGTGCGGCGCCAGGGAGCTGACGGCGGCGTCGACGTAGGTCAGGTCGGCGGCGTCCGAGCCGGCCTGCTGGGGCGTCCCCACGCACACGAAGTGGACGTCGCCGAACTCCCCGGCCTCCGCGAAGGAGGTGGTGAACCGGAGCCGGCCCGAGTCGAGCGCCTTGGTGAGCAGCTCCGGCAGCCCGGGTTCGAAGATCGGGACCTCGCCCGACGCCAGCTGTTCGATCTTGTGCCGGTCGACGTCCACGCCGAGGACCTCGTACCCCAGCACGGCCATGCAGATCGCATGCGTCGCGCCGAGGTAGCCGGTCCCGATGACGGTCAGCCTCGGGGCGGCCTCCTCCTCCTGCCTCATTGCGCACCTCCTCGTGCACCGCGGGTGAATTCGCGCCCGCTTGATCTTGCCACCCCTCCCGCGCGGGGCGTAGGAGGGTGCGACTCAGGGGGCCTGGGTGACGTGGGTCACGCGACGGAGACGGGCGTGGTATCGATGGGGCCTGCCTCCCCGGAAACCGGACGATTGGGGTGGTTGTCAGTGGTTACCAGCGGGTAGCATGCTGTTGAGTTACTGACCAGTACGCAGCGGGGCCGCCGGTCGCCGCCGGAACCAGACGGAGTCTCGAATGGGGCACTACAAGAGCAACCTCCGGGACCTGGAGTTCAACCTCTTCGAGGTGTTCAGGCGCCAGGACCTCCTCGGCAGCGGCCCGTACGCCGAACTGGACGAGGAGACCGTGCGCAGCATCCTCGACGAGGTGAACCGGCTGGCCGAGGGCCCGCTCGCCGCCTCCTTCGAGGACGCGGACCGCAACCCGCCGGTGTTCGACCCGGCCACCGGCACGGTCACGATGCCGGAGGGCTTCAAGAAGTCGTTCAAGGCGTGGATGGACTCCGAGTGGTACCGCCTCGACCTCGCCCCCGAGTTCGGCGGCAGCGGCGCCCCGCGCTCGCTGACCTGGGCGGTCGCCGAGCAGGTGCTGGGCGCCAACCCGGCCGTCTACATGTTCGCGTCCGGTCCGGGTTTCGCGCAGATCCTCTGGCACATCGGCACGCCCGAGCAGAAGAAGTTCGCTGAGCTGGCCCTGGAGCGCCAGTGGGGCGCGACGATGGTGCTGACCGAGCCGGACGCCGGCTCCGACGTCGGCGCCGGGCGCGCCAAGGCCGTCCAGCAGCCGGACGGCACCTGGCACATCGAGGGCGTCAAGCGCTTCATCACCTCGGCCGAGCACGACATGTCCGAGAACATCTTCCACCTGGTGCTGGCCCGCCCCGAGGGCGCCGGCCCCGGGACCAAGGGCCTGTCGATGTTCCTCGTCCCCAAGTACCTGGTGGACGTGGAGACCGGTGAGCTCGGCGAGCGCAACGGCGCCTACGTGACCAACGTCGAGAAGAAGATGGGCCTCAAGGTCTCCACGACCTGCGAGCTCACCCTCGGCGAGAAGCACCCGGCGGTCGGCTACCTGGTCGGCGACGTCCACCAGGGCATCCGGCAGATGTTCCTCGTCATCGAGTACGCGCGGATGATGGTCGGCACCAAGGCCATCGCCACCCTCTCCACCGGCTACCTCAACGCGCTGGAGTACGCGAAGGAGCGTGTCCAGGGTGCGGACATGACGCAGATGACGGACAAGACCGCTCCGCGGGTGACGATCACCCACCACCCGGACGTCCGGCGCAGCCTCATGACGCAGAAGGCCTACGCCGAGGGCATGCGCGCGCTCGTGCTGCTGACCGCGTCCTACCAGGACGCCGTGCAGCTGGCCGAGTTCGAGGGCCGCAGGGACGAGACGGCCGAGAAGGTCAACGACCTGCTGCTGCCGATCGTGAAGGGCTTCGGCTCCGAGCGGGCCTACGCGCTGCTCGGCGCCGAGTCGCTGCAGACGCTCGGCGGCTCCGGCTTCCTGCAGGAGTACCCGATCGAGCAGTACATCCGCGACTCCAAGATCGACACCCTGTACGAGGGCACCACCGCCATCCAGGGCCAGGACCTGTTCTTCCGCAAGATCCTGCGGGACAACGGCGAGGCGCTGAAGGTGCTCGTCGGCGAGATCCGGGCGTTCGCCGGCTCCGAGGCCGGCAACGGCCGGCTCAAGAACGAGCGCGCCCTGCTCGGCCGGGCCCTCGACGACGTCCAGGGCATCCTCGACCCGATGGTCGGCTGGGCGCTCGGCTCGATGGAGAACCCGAAGGAGCTCTACAAGGTCGGGCTGAACTCCTCGCGCCTGCTGCTCGCCCTCGGCGACCTGATCGTCGGCTGGCTCCTGTGCCGCCAGGCCGAGGTCGCGCTCAACGCCCTCGGCGGAGGCGACGTGTCCGACTCCGACAAGGCGTTCTACACCGGCAAGGTCGCGGCCGCGCAGTTCTTCTGCCAGACCGTCCTGCCGCGCCTGGCCTCGGACCGCGCCGTCACCGAGTCCACCACCCTGGACGTCATGGACCTCCCCGAAGAATCCTTCTGACCCCGCCGCGCTGTGGCCCTGCCCATCCGGGCAGGGCCACAGTGCTGTCAGGCGAGCGGGCCGACGGCTAGCTCAGATGCCGGGTGAAGAACGCCGCCGCGGCGTCCCCGGCGAACTGCGGGACGCCGGTGTGCCCGCCCATGTTGGCGTGCAGCGACTTCTCCTCGGAGCCGAAGGCGTCGAACAGGTCCAGGGCCGCCTGCCGGTCGTTCCCTTCGTCGTCCCACTGCAGCAGGACGTGCAGCGGAATGGTGACCTGGCGGGCCTCCTCGAACAGGACGCGAGGCACGAAGCTCCCGGCGAACAGAACGGCGGCCGCTATGCGCGGTTCGACCACCGCGAGCCGGACCCCGATGGCGGTGACTCCGCCCGAGAATCCGACCGGGCCGCCGATCTCAGGCAGCGCGAGGAGGGCGTCCAGAGCGGCCTGCCACTCCGGGACCGCCTTGTCGACCAGCGGGAGGACGAGCCGGTCCACGATCTCGTCATCGACGGGCCCACCGGCCTTCACCGCCCGCTGGAGGTCGGCGCGGGCCTGCTCGGCGGCGGCCGAGCGGGGCCGCTCACCGCTTCCGGGGAGCTCGATGGCGGCCGCGGCGAAGCCGTCCGCCGCGGACCGCCGAGCCCGGCCCACCAGGCGGGGGCGCATCCTGTCCAGCCCGCCGGGGTGGCCCATCAGGATCAGCGGAACCGGTGCCGCTGCGGACGCGGACTCGGGCGCCCACAGAACGCCGGGAACCTCGCCGAGGGTGAATTCGCGTTCAAGGAGCCCGTCGTCGAGACGCTGCTCAGAAGTGAACTGCATGGTCGTGCCTTTCGGGAGTGCTCTCGAACGGCGCTCCCGGACGACCTACCGCCCGACCGTGACCCCAGAGGGGAGCACCCATGTCGAAATCAGGTTCACGGGTACCACCTCCTCTTTCTTCAGCACGGCCTCCGAAAAACTAGCAGCGCCCACCCCACCCAGCCAACTGCTTTTTCGCCAAGCCCGGCGGCCGGGTCGCGAGGTCGTCGACGAGACGCCGGCCGACCGCTCCGAGGCTTGACAACGCCCCCACCTCCCGGACGATCACCAAGGTCGGCGGCAAGAGCCGTCGGCTCACTGCGAGGCAGGGAGCAAAGAAAATGGCCAACACCAGCGGTCCCCAAGGCGACGACGAAGTCGCCACCGAGGAAGAACTGAAAGAAGCGCTGGATCTCGCGGGCTTCGACCCCGACAAGATCCTGGGCGACTGACGACATGGAAGGATGATTCCTCGGCTCGCCGAGGTTCCGTCTGGTTTCATGGGCGACCTCTCCGGAGGTCGCTTCTTACTTTTCCCAGCAGCCAGTGCTTCGAAGAACCTAGAGGTCTCACTCGTGAGCATCCGTACGACGCATCGCGCTCTGCTGAGCCGTCTGCTACCCGGTGCCGAACCGGACGACCTCGCAGAGCGTCAGGGGCAATTCCACACAGTGGTCATTGGGCCGGACCGCGTCGTGTGCCTGCCTCGCACCCCGGCAGCGGCCGCCCGGCTGCCCGAGCGGGCAGCCGCACTGCACGCACTCGCCGGGCTTGACCTCGGCTTTCGCATACCTGAGCCGCTGCTCCAAGGCGGCGCCCACGGCAACGACGAGGCACCGTTCCTGGTGCTCAGCCGCATTCCCGGGGAACCGCTGGAGGGCGAGGCGCTCAAGGACGCTCAAGTAGCCGAGACCGTGGCAGAGCAGTACGCCACGCTGCTGTCCGGCCTGGCGCGCGCCGGCAACGACGAAACGGCACGAGCGATTCTCCCTCACGCGGCAGAAGACCGGTGGCGGCGGTTCGCGGAGAGTGTGCGCGCTGAACTGTTCCCGCTCATGTCCGACAATGGGCGTCTAGGGGCCGAGCGGGAGCTCGCAGCACTCGACGACCTTCCCCACGTCGCCCAAGCGGTGGTGCATGGCGACCTCGGCGCCGAAAACGTCCTGTGGGAGTGGACGAACGGACTGCCGCGCCTCGCCGGAGTACTCGACTGGGACGATGTCGCCCTCGGCGACCAGGCCGAAGACCTCGCTGCGATCGGTGCCAGCTACGGCCGTGAGTTCCTGGAACGGTTGCTCGCCCTGGGCCACTGGCCAGATGCCGGACTCGTCACCCGCATCACCGCGATCCGCAACACATTCGCCCTGCAGCAAGCCCTCTACGCAATCCGTGACGGCGACGAAGAAGAACTGGCGGACGGCCTGACCGCCTACCGCTGAGCCACACCACAGCAACCCGGGGAAGAACGGTGTCCCGGCGGAGAGGCTTCGAGCCTTCCCCCGGGACACCGCAAACGGCGGGAAGACTGAGCCTCATCTCCCCGGCCTGGAATTCGTGCGAATTAGGCGAAACCGCACGAACTATACCGACCGGCTTGGATCACACGCAGCCGAGCGGCCTTTTCAGGCGCATGATCATCTCGCGTAACGTTCGCCGCTTGACGATCTCCGCCCCGGGCTGCTTGCGGAGCAGGGACGCCACGGCCGCGACCACGCTGATCCAGGACATCCCGATGACCTGCCACGCCGTCGGGATCTTCTGCTCCATGATCAGGTCGACCAGCAGGCCGAGCAGCGGAATGACGCTCCACAAGATCGTGTAGACGGCGTCCCCGAGGGCCCTCCTCGCCCGGATGTGCAGGTACCGGGGGACGACGACGGTCATCAGCGCCGTGCAGAGCAGCGCCAAGAGGACCCCGCAGGACCAGCCGACCGACGGATCCTCGCCCGCCAGCATCGCCCACACGCCGAGACCGACCACGCCCAGGCCCGTGCCCAGCGCCTGGAACTGATCGGCCTCCGCGCCGCCCCGCTCGACGAAACCTCGGGACAGCGCCATGTACACGACGCCGGAGAGAGCCGATCCGATGGACCAGACGACTCCCCACGGACTCGCGGTGATGTGCCACGCCTCGATGGAAACGGCGAGGCCCAGCACGATGAGCAGCGGCACCAGCATCGCCGCGAACCACTGCCCGGTCTTCCAGACCCCCACCGAGTAGGTCATGGTCGAGACGGCGAACGTGATCGCGTTGATGGTGGCGAGGGCCGTCCCCGCCGACATCATCGCCATCACGATCATTCCCCGGCCCGCGATGTTGCAGCCGGCGAAGACGATGACGGCCGTCACGGTCTTCCAGGTGAACCGGAGCCGCACGGGACGCGGCTCCTCGGGGCGGTAAGGCCCCGGTACCTGGAACCTGAACACCACCAGCAGAGCCGCCAGCACGGTGCCGTACTCGGCCATCGTGAGGATGAGAACGACCGTCGTGAACACGATGGTCGCCTTCAAGGCTCGCCGGGTGTACCGGAACCGCTGGGACCGCGACGTCATGTGGCGGAACAGCCCCAGGATCTGGAGCCTGAACGCCACCAGCAGCATGACCATCGCGCCGATGCCGTACTCGGCCGTCGCGACGACCAGGGCCGACATCGTGATGCCCTCGAGCAGGTAGTTCTTGAAGATCGAGCGCCCGAACAGCTTTGACGAACCCTCGACGAGGGTGAGACCCGCGCCCAGGGCTATGTTGTCCGGCCTGGCGGCCGGCGTATTCCTCATTGTTCTGATCCCCTCGGACAGGCGCGCAGGAGGATCAGCCGTGAGCCGGTCCCCTGGAGATCGCGCCGATGGATACGACGAGACTCCGCAGAACCGGAAATTTTTCTGGTTTGTGAAGTTCGCACTGATCATATGCTCGCCTCACGCCGACCGGCGGGATTCCAGACCAGCCCTGGCCGACGGGGCGCTCCGTCGGCGGCCGAATGATGCGCGCGCCACGACCGACGGCTCATGTCTCCCGCGCAGCACTCCCAGAACCCGCGGTCAACGCCCAGCGGGCGTGCCGTCGTCCGCGGATCACACTGGGGTTATGGCGGGGGTGCTCTGCCCACCTTGCAGCCTGAGGGCGCGTTCGCCGAGAAGGGGCGCTGACGGCCCGCCTGCGCGCGCGGCCATCAGGGGCGTCGAGGGGCAAGCCGCCAAGTCGGTACGGCGTGACGTTGCCGGACTCGTCGGTGGAGTCGGTCCCGGCGCGGCCGGGCGCCGGCCCTACGAGTTCTCTTGGTGGATCAACGCTCTGAGTGCAGGCTTCGAGAGTCGACCTTCCAGCGCGCGGGGCTGTTGATGTTGATCACGATGTCGACGTCGTCCGGGACGGACGAGGCGAGTTCTCGCGCAGGGAGTGCCCTCCATGATCCTCCCTCGAACAGCGGTTCCGTTGGCAGTTGCGCTCGGGAGGTGAAAGCGAAGACTCCCTCGATGCCGTCGATCTCATGAACCCAGACGGAGCCGCCGTCTCCTTCGGGACCGGTGGCGACCAAAACCTCGGAGGATCGCAACCGGGCAAGCGCTTGACTT
>NZ_JBEZJP010000338.1:0-9353 GCF_040653175.1 Actinomadura sp. NPDC048032 | reverse complement strand
GGCCGGGGACGCCGAGCCGCCGCCAGTCGACGCCCGTGGCGATCAGCACCGCGCGTGCGCTGACCTCGGAGCCGTCCGCCATGACCGTGTACGGGGCGGTGGGCTCGGTGGAGCCGAGCGGCAGGTCGAGGACGGCCCGCAGGTGCTGCTCGAACTGCGACGTCCGGGCGCCCTCGATGGTCCAGTGCCCGGAGTTGTGCGGGCGCATGGCCAGCTCGTTCACCAGCAGCCCCGCGTCCGTCTCGAAGAGCTCGACGGCGAGGAGGCCGACGACGTTCAGCTCCTCGGCGACGCGCAGGGCGAGGCTCTGCGCCTCGACGGCGAGGTCCTTCGGCAGGCCGGGCGCGGGCGAGATCACCTCGGTGCAGATGCCGCCCTCCTGGACGGTCTCCACGATCGGGTACGCGGCGCCCTGCCCGTAGGGGGAGCGGGCGACGAGCGCGGCCAGCTCGCGGCCGAAGGCGACGTGCTGCTCCACCATCAGGTCGACGCCCTCGGCCTGCAGCCGGTCGGCGACCTGGGCCTCCGCGAGGTCGCCGACGACCCAGACGCCCTTGCCGTCGTAGCCGCCGCGCGTGGACTTCAGGACCAGCGGCCAGCCGTGCTCGCGGCCGAACGCCTCCAGGAACGCCCGCGGATCGGGCGAGGGGACGGGCGCGTAGGCGGGGCAGGGAACGCCGAGCTCGCTCAGGCGTTCGCGCATGACGAGCTTGTCCTGGGCGTGGGCGAGAGCGGCCGACCCGGGCCGGCACGGGACGCCGGTGGCCTCCAGCTTCTGGATGTGCGGCCCGGGGACGTGCTCGTGGTCGAACGTCACCACGTCGCAGCCCTGGGCGAAGCCCAGCAGGTCGTCGAGGGCGCGGTCGTTGCCGACCCGCACGTCCGAGACGACCTTGGCCGCCGACTCGTCCGGCGCCCCGGCGAGCACGCGCAGCGACACGCCGAGGGCGATCGCGGCCTGCTGGGTCATCCTTGCGAGCTGCCCTCCGCCCGCCATCCCGACCACGGGCATCTCACGAACCTTCACGTCGAAAGGCTATCGGGCGGGCGGGGCGAACGAACCACGCGGCACCCGCGTCGAAGGAGTGTGGGGGGCGAAGGGACGCGGGGGGAGAAGGCGCGCGGGGAGCGCCGGCGGTGTGTGGGGGGCCCGGCAATGGGCACGGACCGGAGGTGAGCGCCTACCGTTCATGTTCCGGCGTCCCGGGGGCCACGGACGTCTATCCTCGTGGTGCCTCCCCCGTAGTCGCCGGCCGCCCGCCGTGCCCAGCAGTGCAAGCCCGGAAGGACGGTTCCCCTTCGTGAGCCTGGTCGCCAGAATCCACCGGCGGTTCGCGCACCTCATGCGCGAACTGGCCCAGTTCGGCAGCGTGGGCGCCATCGCATTCGTCATCACGTTCGCGATCGGCAACGGCCTGCACACCGGCCTGGGGGTGGGCCCGCTCACGTCCAACGGCGTCGCCACGGTGGTCGCGACGACGTTCTCCTACCTCGCCAACCGCTACTGGACGTTCCGGCACCGCGACCGCACCGGCCTCGGCCGCGAGTACGTGCTGTTCTTCGCGCTGAACGGCGTCGGCCTGGTGATCACCGAGCTGTTCATCGGCTTCTCGCACTACGTCCTCGGGCTGGACGGCGCCGTCTTCTACAACATCGCGCTGGTCATCGGCACCGCGGTGGCGACGCTGTTCCGCTTCTGGTCCTACAAGAAGTGGGTGTTCCTGCCGGCGAGCGCCCCGCACGTCGACCCCGCGTCCGGGCTTCCGGAGGCCCCCTCCGCCGAGGCCGCCGCCGAGGGCCCCGGCGCGACCCGCGCCACCCCGGGCCGCGCGCCCCGGCTGCGGCGCCCCCTCGACCGGACGGCCGAGGACTACGCCGAGATCTGACCGGCGCCGGGCCCTCAGGCGGGGCCCATGACCACGCGTTCCGCGGCCAGCCGGACCTCGGCGGCCTGGCGCAGGAAGACCCCGAAGACCGCGGGACGGGACTGGATCAGCTCCAGGCGCCCGCCGTCCACCACCGCCAGGGAGCGGGCCAGGTAGAGGCCGAGGCCGGTGCCGCGGCCGCCGGAGACGCTGCGTTCGAAGATGCGGGGCTCCAGCTCCGACGGGATCCCCTCGCCCTCGTCGCCGACCTCGACCACCACCGAGCTCGCGCCCGGCTTGGTGTGGATGGTCACGGTGCCGGCGCCGTGCGTCAGCGAGTTCTCCAGGAGCGTGGCCACGATCTGGGAGAGGCCCTCGGGATGGGTCATGCCGACCAGTCCCTGCTCGCCGATGATCCGCACGTCCCGTCCGGCCTTGCGGAAGCTCGGCCGCCACTCCTCGACCTGCTGCGCGATGATCTCGTCGATCGGGGACGGTACCGCGCCGCCGGTGCGGTCGTGCCGGGCGCGGGCGAGCAGCTGCTCGACGACCGCGACGAGCCGCTCGGCCTGCGCGACCGCCGCCGCCCCCTCCTCCCGGACGACGTCGGGGTAGTCGGCGGCGTCGATCATCTCTTCCAGCCGCATCGACAGCGCGGTCAGCGGGGTGCGGAGCTGGTGGCTGGCGTCGGCCGCGAACTCGCGGCTGGCGACCAGCAGGTCGGTGATGCGGACGGCGCTGCGGTCTAACACCTCGGCGACCCGGTCGACCTCGGGGATGCCGTAGCGGCGCGGGCGCGGCCGGGCGTTGCCGCTGCCGAGCCGGTCGGCGGTCTCGGCGAGGTCGACCAGCGGCAGCGTCAGCCTGCGGGCCTGCACCATCGCCAGGCCGACCGTGACGGCCACGCCGAGCAGGGCCAGGCTGCCGACGAGCAGGAGCAGCCGCAGCGCGGCGTCGCGGACCTGCGCCTCCGGGCGCGACACCCGCACCCGCACCCGGCCTTGCGCCGCCGTCGCCGACAGCACGCGACCGCGCCGCTGCGGCCCGGCGGTGAGCGTCCGGCCGTCCGGCAGCGTGATCGAGACGTGCCGTCCCGGGTACTCCCGGGCGAGGACCGCGGGGGTCACCGGCTGGCGCGCCTCCAGGCTGTAGCCGACGCCGCCCGCGATCGAGGACGCCTCCCGGTCCAGTGACCGGCCGGCCTCCTCGTAGACGAGCTTGTGCGCGGCGTAGGCGAGGGGTATGCCGAGCAGGAGCAGCGCGACCACCGCCACCGCGAGCGTCGACAGGAGCAGTCGGCGCCTCATCAGGGCTCCTTCAGGGGTGGGGCCGCGGACCGTGCGGCAACGCGCACCGGGGGCCTCTCGGGAAGGCCCCCGGCGTCCCGCCGGGCCGCGGCGGCCGGAGCTAGTCGCCGCGCTCGAACCGGAAGCCGACGCCCCGCACCGTGGTGATGTAGCGGGGACTGCCGGCGTCGTCGCCGAGCTTGCGGCGCAGCCAGGAAATATGCATGTCGAGGGTCTTGGTGGAACCCCACCAGTTGGTGTCCCACACCTCGCGCATGATCTGTTCGCGGGTCACGACCTTGCCCGCGTCCCGCACGAGGACGCGCAGCAGGTCGAACTCCTTGGTGGTGAGCTGCAGCTCCTGTTCGCCCATCCAGGCGCGGCGCGACTCGGCGTCGATCCGCACCCCCTGGACGATCGGAGTCTCGGTGCTGCCCCGGCGCAGCAGGGCGCGCACCCGCGCGAGCAGCTCCGCCAGCCGGAACGGCTTGGTCACATAGTCGTCCGCGCCCGCGTCCAGCCCGACGACGGTGTCGACCTCGTCGGCACGGGCGGTCAGGATCAGGATGGGCACGCCGTGCCCCTCGGCCCGCACCCGGCGGGCCACCTCAAGGCCGTCCAGCTCGGGAAGGCCGAGATCGAGGACGATCAGGTCCACGCCGCCCCCGAGCGCCCGCTCCAGCGCCTGAGGGCCGTCGGGGCTGACTTCGACGGTGTACCCCTCGCGACGCAGCGCGCGGGCGAGAGGCTCGGAGATGGACGTGTCGTCCTCGGCGAGCAGTACTGAGGTCATGAACCGATCGTATGACCAAACTTGACCTTTGCTCGGCTACCGCCGCGCTCTTGACCTGCGGTTTGCCACTCGTAGTACATCCACGATCACCATTATTCAGTCGCGATCGGGATGTAGGCCGCATCACGCCCGCAGGGCAGGGGGCCTGGCCAGGTCGAGGACCGCGACCGAGGCGCCCGGCAGCACCACCGAGGCCGTTCCGGAATCGCCGAGGCCGACCGGGTCAAGGCGAATCGCCGGATCCGACGCGATCAGAAGCCCGGGGGCGGTCCCGCCGGAACCGGGCACCGGAATCAGGGCGGGCCGGACGCCGAGGTTCGCCGCCACGCACACCGAGCCGCGCCGCACGGTCAGCCACCGCGCCGCGACGTCGTCCGCCCCGTCGTCCGGTCCGCCGGGCGCCCCGTCGTGCGTCTCGACCGTCGCCGCGGTCAGCCGGGGGTCGTTCAACTCGGGCCGGGAGCGGCGCAGCGCGATCAGGTCGCGGTGCCATTCGAGCAGGCCGGCGTGCGGCGGCCGGTCCGGTTCGGTCCAGTCGAGGACGGATCGGCGGAAGGTGTCCACAGCCTGTGGATCGGGGACCTCGCCGCTCCAGCCGTGCCGGGAGAACTCGCGCCGCCGCCCCTCGCTGACCGCGCGCGCCAGCTCCGGGTCCTGGTGGTCGGTGAAGTAGCACCAGGGGGTCGTCGCGCCCCATTCCTCGCCCATGAAGAGCATGGGCGTGAAAGGCGAGAGCAGGAGCAGCGCCGCGCCGACTTTGAGCAGGCCAGGAGACGGCAGAAGGGCGCCGATGCGGTCCCCCGCCGCGCGGTTGCCCACCTGGTCGTGGTTCTGGAGAAAACCGAGGAACCTGTGCGCGGGCGTCTCCCGGACATTCACAGGCCGGCCGTGATGCCGTCCCCGGTAGGTCGACATGGTGCCGTCGTGCACGAAGGCTCTGGTGAGGGCCTTCTTCAGCGTTTCCAGAGAGCCGAAGTCGCAGTAGTAGCCCTGCCTTTCACCGGTGAGCGCGGCGTGCAGGGCGTGGTGGAAGTCGTCGCTCCACTGGGCGTCCAGCCCGTACCCGCCCGCTTCTCTGGACGTCACCAGGCGCGGGTCGTTCAGATCCGATTCGGCGATGAGGAACAGTTCCCGGCCGAGGTGGGCCGAAAGCGCCGCCACGGCGCGTCCCATCTCTTCCAGGAGGTGCACCGCGCCGTGGTCGGTGATGGCGTGGACGGCGTCGAGGCGCAGCCCGTCCAGGTGGTAGTCGCGCAACCACATCAGCGCGTTCTGGACGACGAACGCGCGAACCTCGTCCGACCCTTCCTGGTCGAAGTTCACTGCGTCGCCCCATGGGGTGGCATGGGCGCTCGTGAAGTACGGGCCGAAACTTCCCAGGCGATTCCCGTCCGGTCCCAGATGGTTGTAGACGACGTCCAGCACTACGGCCAGACCGCGCGCATGGGCGGCGTCCACGAAACGCTTCAGACCGTCGGGCCCGCCGTAGGGCTCGTGCGGCGCCCAAAGGTGAACACCGTCGTATCCCCAGCCGTGACGGCCGGGGAAGGACGCGACCGGCAGCAGTTCCACGGCGTCGATGCCGAGTGCCGCCAAGTGGTCGAGACGTTCGATCGCCGCGTCGAACGTGCCTTCGGGCGTGAAAGTGCCCACGTGCATCTCGTACAGGACGCTTCCGGCCAGCGGGCGTCCGTGCCAGTGCCGGTCGGTCCAGGCGAACCGTCCGTGGTCGTAGACACGGCTCTGACCGTGGACGCCGTCGGGCTGCCAGGGCGAACGGGGGTCGGGAAGCACCTCGTCCGCCCCGTCCAGGACGAACCCGTAGTCGGTGCCGTGGGAGGCGTCCGGCACCACGGCCTCCCACCATCCGGAAGGCCCCGGATCGGGAGACCGCGGCTCCATGGCGTACCGGGCGCCGCCCGCCTCGACGTCCACGCGGCCGGCCGCCGGGGCCCACACCTCGAAACGCGCGCTCACCGATCGATCTCCCTGGGGACGAGCAGCGCGACGGGAAGGTGCTCGAACACGCGCGAGGCGTCCAGGATCGGGCCCATGTGCGTGCAGCCGGTCAGGACGTCCCGCCAGCCCTGACGGCGGACGTCCACGCGGGTCCCCTTCCAGCCCCCGCGGCTCTCCAGCCCCACGGGGAGCCGGGTGGCGAGCGCGACGGCCTCGCCCCGGGCGAACCCCACGACGTGGTCGGCGGCGGGCCCGCGCGCGGTGATCGGCTCGTGCCGGGAACCGGGCCCGAACCACTCCGGATGGGACCGGCGCAGCCGCAGCGCCCGTGACGTGACCAGCAGCTTCTCGTCGTCCACCTCCTTCGGCTGCCGCCCGGTGTCGAGCCGGAACAGGTGCTCGCGGCGCCGCCCGTAGTCCACCGGCCGCCGGTTGTCGGGGTCGACCAGCGACAGGCCCGTCATCTCGCATCCCTGATAGACGTCCGGGACGCCCGGCATCGCCAGCTGGACGAGCTTCTGCCCGAGCGTGTTCACGCGCGCGTACGGGGCCAGCTTCGCGACGAAGGACGTCATGTCGGTCACCAGGTCCGGATCGGCCAGGACGCCGCGCGCGTACTCCAGGACGGCCTCCTCGTAGCCGGAGTCCTGTTCGGCCCAGGAAGTGCGCGTCTTGGCCTCGCGCATGGCCTTGGTGAGGAACTCCTCCAGCCTCCCGATGGTGAGCGGCCACGCACCGACGAGCGTCTGCCAGAACAGGTACTCCAGGTCCGGTTCCAGGGGCGATGTGCCGGGCCCCCAGTTCCGCCACCGTTCCACCGATTCGGCCCACTCCGCGGGCAGTTCCGACAGCACCGCCAGCCAGGCCCGCACGTCCTCCTCGCGCTTGGTGTCGTGCGTGGACAGCGTCGTCATCGTCAACGGCCAGTCGCGGGCGAGCCGGATGCAGAACGCGTGGAAGTCCGGCTGCCCGACGCTGAACCGGCCCGGCGCGCCGCCCACCTCGTTCAGCGCGGCCATGCGGTTCCAGCGGTAGAACGCCGTGTCCTCCACGCCCTTGGCGGCGAGCGGGGAGGAGGTCTGCTGGAAACGCACGATGAACTCGGCGTCGGTGCGCTCACCGCGCCCCAGGGCCAGGTCCACGATGACCTCAAGGTCGTCGTGCAGGTCCTCTGGCAGGTGCGCGCGCGCACGGCGGGCGGCCTCGTTCACGACGTCCACGGCCTGCTGGGGAGCGTCCTCCCCGGGCACGACGTACGCGCGGTAGACGGGCATGGAGACCAGCAGTTCGACCAGTGCCCTCTCCAGGCCGGGACGGCGCTCGCCCACGACCCGGGCGAGGACGCGCTGGAGCCGCTCGATCTCCGGCCTGAGGCCGTGCTCGGCGGCGTGCGTCCGGGCGTCGCGCTCGACCTCCTCGAAGGAGGCCGGGTTGCCCGTCAGCGCCACGTAGTAGTCGGTCAGCGGCCCCTCCCCGGCGGGGTCGAGGAACAGCCCGCCGATCATGCCGAGCGCGTCGTAGCCGGTGGTGCCCGCGCACGGCCAGTCCGGCGGCAGCCGCTCCTCCCCCTCGGTGATCTTCTCGACGAGCAGCCAGCGGTCCGGCGCGGCCTCGGCGAGCCGCCGCAGGTAGCCGCGCGGGTCGGCGAGCCCGTCGGGATGGTCGACGCGCAGCCCGTCCACCAGACCGTCCCTGACCAGGTTCAGCAGCAGCGCGTGCGTGCGCTCGAAGACCTCCGCGTCCTCCTGCCGCAGTCCGATCAGGCCGGAGATGTCGAAGAAGCGCCGGTAGTTGGGCTCGCCCTCGCCGGGCGGGACGAGCCGCCCGCCGCCGGCCTCCCAGTCGACGTCGAACCACCGGGCGAACCGCGACCGCGGCCCCTCCGCCAGGACGTCGGCGAAGGGCAGGTTCAGCCCGGCCGGCTCCGGGATCGCCATGTGGTTCGGGACGACGTCCACCAGCACCCGGAGCCCGTGCGCCCGGAACCGGGTCACCATGGCGCCGAACGCCTCCGGTCCGCCGAGCTCCTCCGACAGCCGGGAGTGGTCGACGACGTCGTAGCCGTGCGTGGAGCCCGGCGCGGCCTGCAGGACCGGCGACAGGTAGACGTGCGACACGCCGAGGGCCGCGAGGTAGGGGGCCAGCGCCGCGGCGTCGGCGAACCCGAAGTGCGCCTCGGGCGTCCCTCGGAGCTGGAGGCGGTAGGTGCCGGTCGGCGGCGCGGCGAGGGCGTCCTCCTCCGGCACGCCGCCGTCCACGCGTTCGGATGTCTCCGCCCGTTCGGGGCTGTGGTCCTCGGACACGGTTTCCTCGGGGGGTTCGGTGACGGGCATCGGTTCCTCGGGGGCGGGCTCGGCCTCCATCTCGTACCCCCGCCTCAGACCCGGCGCATGACCTGGATGGACCGGGCGGCGACCGGCACGTTCTCGCGGGACTTCACGACGGGCGACTCCTCCTCGGCGAGCAGCGGATCGGCGGTGTCGAGCACCTTTATCCACATCTGCCCGTACAGCACGGGCGGAAGCGCGAACGCCAGGTCCCCGTCATGGGCGTTGATCAGCAGCAGGAACGAGGCGTCCCTGACCTGCCGTCCGCGCCGGTCCGGTTCGCCGATCGCGTCGCCGTTCAGGAACACGGTGAGGGACTTGTTGAAGCCGGCGGACCAGTCGCGGCCGGTCATCTCCGCCCCGCCGGGCGTGAACCAGACGAGGTCGGGCAGATCCTCGGGCCTCGCTCCCGCGCGGGTGCGCTTGGAGCTCTCGTCGCCGCCGGTGAAGAAGCGCCGCCGCCGGAACACCGGATGCTCGGTGCGCAGCGCCGACAGGCGGCGGACGAAGTCGAGCAGCGGGCCGCGCTCGTCGAAGAACGTGTCGTCGCGCAGGCCCGTCCAGTCGACCCACGACAGCTCGCTGTCCTGGCAGTAGGCGTTGTTGTTGCCGCCCTGCGTCCGCCCTATCTCGTCGCCGTGCAGGAGCATCGGCACGCCCTGCGACAGGAACAGCGTGGTCAGGAAGTTGCGCTTCTGCCGCTCGCGCAGCGAGATGATGTCGAGGTCGTCGGTCTCGCCCTCGTGGCCGCAGTTCCACGACCGGTTGTCGTCGGTGCCGTCCCGGTTCCCCTCCCCGTTGGCCTCGTTGTGCTTGCCGTCGTAGGAGACGAGGTCGTGCAGCGTGAAGCCGTCATGGCAGGTCACGAAGTTGATCGAGGCGATGGGACGGCGGCCGTCGTCGGCGTACAGGTCGGACGAGCCCGTCAGCCGGGAGGCGAAGTCGGGCAGCGTGCCCGGCTGCCCGCGCCAGTAGTCGCGCGTCGTGTCCCGGTACTGGCCGTTCCATTCCGTCCACAGCGGCGGGAAGTTGCCGACCTGGTAGCCGCCCTCCCCCACGTCCCACGGCTCGGCGATCAGCTTGACCTGGGAGACGACCGGGTCCTGCTGGACGAGGTCGAAGA
>NZ_JBEZJP010000337.1:0-9383 GCF_040653175.1 Actinomadura sp. NPDC048032 | reverse complement strand
GGTGTCGGCGTCGCTGAGGTCGTAGGCCTCCTCGACGTGGCTCCTCGGCGGGCTCGGTGAGCGGGAGCAGGACCTGGAACCGGGTGTCGCCGGGCAGCGACTCCACCCGGATGTCGCCGCCGTGCCGGCCCGCGACGATGCGCCAGGAGATGTCGAGGCCGAGCCCCGTGCCCTGCCCCACCGGCTTGGTGGTGAAGAACGGCGTGAAGATGCGGTCGAGGTCCTCCTCGGGGATGCCGATCCCCGTGTCGGCGATCTCCACCAGCGCGTAGTCGTCCTCGCGGGCGGTGCGGATCGTCAGCGTGCCGCTGCCCTGCATCGCCTGCAGCGCGTTGACGATCAGGTTGGTCCACACCTGGTTCAGCTCGGCCGCGTACACCGGGACGGGCGGCAGCGTCTCGTCGTAGACGGTCTTGACCGTCACGCCGTCGCCGAACTTGCGCTTGAGCATGGTGAGCGTGCTGTCCAGCAGCTCGCGCAGGTCGGTGCGCCGGTAGGGCGCGCGGTCGAGCTGGGAGTACTGCCGGGCCGAGTCCAGCAGCGCGGTGATGCGGCCCATCGCCTCGGAGATCTCCGCCTGGAGCTGGGTCACCTCCATCACCTCGGCCAGCCAGCGGATCGCGGCGGGCAGGTGGCCGCCCGCCGCCCGCTCGACCTCCTCGGCCTGCTCGATGCCGATCCCGGCGGCCACCAGGCCCGGCGCGAGGTCCCAGGCGTCCTCGACGCCGTGCTCCTCCAGCCAGTCGCCGAGCTCGTCCTCGGCGTCGCTGACCTCCAGCGGGCTGCGTCGCCCGCCGGGCGCGGCCGGCAGCGCCGGGCGCAGCGACACCAGCGCGCTCAGATGGGTGCAGTCGACGCCCTGCGCGGCGAGGTCGGCGAGGCTCTTCTGCGCGCCGATCAGCCGGTCGCCGAGCTCGGCGCTGGCCCGCGCCGCGGCGGCGGCCGGGTTGTTCAGCTCGTGGGTGAGGCCCGCGGTGATGGTGCCGAGCGCGGTGAGGCGCTCGCGCTGGTCGACGACCCGCCGCGCGTTGGTCATCCCGAAGAAGACGCCCTCCAGCAGGTGCGTGGCCATCGGGAACCACTTGCGGACCATCTTGGCGAACTTGTACGCCGGCAGCACGAAGACCCGTGTGGGGCGCGTCGCGCGCAGCGAGTGCTGGTACCTCTGCTCGATCTTGTCGCCCAGGTACGCCTGCACCGCCCCGCCGTAGGTGCCGGGCCGGTCGGTCCGGCTGACCTGCGCCACGTGGCCCCGGACGTTCTGGGTCATCACCATCTCGCCGTCGAGCAGCACGTAGAGGAACTCCGCGGCGTCGCCCTGGGCGCAGATGATCCCGTCCCGCGGGTAGTCCGCGACCGTCCCGCAGGCCGACAGCCAGCCGAGCTTCTCGTCGTCGAGGTCCTCGAAGAGGAACAGCTCCCGCAGCTGCTCCGGTGACGCGGTGTTCATGCCTGCTCCAGGTAACGGTGGACCAACGCGACGGCCATCGCGCCGTCGCCGACCGCGGACGCCACCCGCTTCATCGACTCCGCGCGGACGTCGCCCGCCGCGAACACCCCGGGGACGCTGGTCTCCAGGTGGTAGGGCTGGCGGGCGAGCGGCCACCCGGCGGGGCGGCGGCCCCCGCCGACGAGGTCGGGCCCGGTCAGGACGTACCCGCGCGCGTCGCGCTCGACGAAGCCGTCCAGCCACTGCGTGCCCGGCTCCGCCCCGATGAACACGAACAGCCAGTGCGCGTCGATGGTCTTCTTCCCGCCCGGCCACGCGAACGTGAGGCGTTCCAGCCGGTCGGCGCCCTCCGCCGCGCACACCGTCTTGCCGGTGTGCACCTCGATGTTGGGCGTCGCCGCGATCTGCTCGACCAGGTAGTGCGACATCGACTTCTCCAGGCCCTCGGCCCGGACGATGATGTGCACCTTCCTGGCGTACTTGGCCAGGTGCACGGCCGCCTGGCCCGCGGAGTTGGCGCCGCCGACGACGGCGACCTCCTCGTCCGCGCAGGACGGCGCCTCGGTGAGCGCGGCGCCGTAGTACACGCCGCGCCCGACGAAGTCGTCCACGCCCTGCGCGTTGAGACGCCGGTAGGAGACGCCGGTGGCGAGGATGACGGCGTGCGCGGCGATCTCCGTCCCGTCCGACAGCCGCGCCACCCGGGCCGTGCCCCGCGCCTCCAGGGAGGTGACCTCGCCGGCCTGCAGCAGCTCGGCGCCGAACCGGTCCGCCTGGCGGCGGGCCCGGTCGGCGAGCTGCGCGCCGCTCACCCCGTCGGGGAAGCCGAGGTAGTTCTCGATGCGGGAGCTCTGCCCGGCCTGGCCGCCGAGGGCGCGGCGCTCCACGACCACCGTCCTCAGGCCCTCGGACGCCCCGTACACGGCCGCGCCGAGGCCGGACGGGCCGCCGCCGACGACGATCAGGTCGTAGAAGCCGGTGGACGGGGTGCTCGGCAGCCCGACCGCGGCGGCCAGCTCGGCGTCGGACGGGGCCGACAGCGTCTTTCCGTCCGCGGTGACGATCAGCGGCAGCTCCGGGCACGCCGCCGCCGTGACCAGCTGGGCGCCCTCGGGGTCGCCGTCCATCAGCCAGGTGTAGGGCACCTGGTGGCGGGCCAGGAAGTCGCGGACCTCGTAGCAGCGGGACGACCAGCGGTGCCCCACCACCCGCAGCTCGCCCGGCGGGCGCCGGTCGACGCGCGCCCAGGCGTCCAGCTGCTCGTCGATCACCGGGTAGAACTTCTCCTCCGGCGGGTTCCACGGCTTCAGCATGTAGTGGTCGAGGTCGACGTCGTTGATCGCGCGGATCGCCGCGTCGGTGTCGGCGTAGGCGGTGAGCAGGATCCGGCGCGCGAACGGGAACAGGTCCATGGCGCGTTCCAGGAACTCCACGCCGTCCATCCCGGGCATCCGGTAGTCGGCGAGCAGCACGGCCGTGTCGTCGCCGCGCAGCCGCAGTTCGCCCAGCGCCTCCAGCGCCTGCCCGCCCGACTCGGCGCGCACGATCCGGTACCCCTCGGCGTACCGGCGGCGCAGGTCCCGCGCCACGGCCCGGGACACGCCCGGGTCGTCGTCGACCGTCAGCAGCACTGGTTTGGACAACATGTCCCCCTCGTTCCGACACAACCCCGTACGAAAGCCTACGTGGATCCGGCGCCTGGCGCGCGGGGCCCCGCACCGCCGATCGGGGCCCCGCCGCCCCGCCGCCGCCGCGGCATCGGTCATGATCGGCACATGGACCTGCGCGTTGCTCTGATCGGATACGGCACCGGCGGCTCGGTGTTCCACGCCCCGCTGATCTCGTCCGTCCCGGGGATGCGGCTGGCCGCGGTCGTCACCGGCGCCCCGGAGCGGCAGCGGGCCGTGCGCGAGCGGTACCCGGAGGCCGAGGTCCTCGACAGCGTGGACCGGCTGTGGGGGGCCTCGGGCGCCTGCGACCTGGTGGTGGTCACCGCCCCCAACCGGCAGCACGTGCCGCTGGCCCGGACGGCGCTGACCTCGGGCCTGCCCGTCGTCGTGGACAAGCCCGTCGCGGCCACCTCGGCCGACGCCCGCTCCCTCGCCGCGCTGAGCGCCGTCCGGGGCCTGCCGGTCTTCCCCTTCCACAACCGCCGCTGGGACGGCGACTTCCAGACGGTGCGGCGGCTGGCCTCCTCCGGCGCCCTCGGCGACGTCCGGCGCCTGGAGTCCCGCTTCGAGCGCTGGCGGCCGCAGGTCAGGGAGAGCTGGAAGGAGAGCGCCGACCCCCGCGACGCGGGCGGCATCCTGTTCGACCTCGGCTCCCACCTCGTCGACCAGGCCATCGCGCTGCTCGGCCCCCCGGACCGGGTCTACGCCGAGATCGACACCCGCCGCCCCGGAGCCACGGCCGCCGACGACGTGTTCGTGGCCCTGACCCACCCGGGCGGCGCCCGGTCGCACCTCTGGATGAGCGCCACCGCGGCCAGCCCCGGGCCGCGCTTCCGGGTCCTCGGCAGCGACGCGGCGTACGCGGTCTCGGGCATGGACGTCCAGGAGGAGCAGCTCCGCGCGGGCCTCACCCCCAAGGACCCCGGCTACGGCATCGCTCCGCCCGGGTCCAGCGGCATGCTCGGCGTCCCCGGGCACGAGGCGCCGGAGCCCACGGCCGCCGGGGCCTACCACGACTTCTACGCCGGCGTCCTGCGCACTCTGCGGGACGGCGCGCCGCCCCCGGTCACGCTCGCCGAGGCGATCACCGGGCTGGAGGTCATCGAGGCCGCCGCCCGCTCCGCCCGCGAGTCCGCCGTCGTCGAACCCGGCGACCGGTGAGAAGCCGGGGAGGGGCGCGGACCCGTCAGAGCACGGAGACGTGGACGTGGTCGAAGTGGTTCTGGGTGACGCTGCCGCGGTCCTCCATCTGGCTCCAGCCGCCGCTGCCGCGCATGTCGTAGATGCGCTGCTTCCAGATGACGTACTTGATGCCGAGGCGGGACGCGTTGTCGATCACGTACTGGGCGACCCGGTCGCCGTGCGCCTGGGCGGACGCGCTCGGCATCCTGCCGCCGGTGCTCTCCATGAAGTCGCATGCCCGGCCCGAGCCGTGGTCCTGCGGGTCGCCGGGCCGCGCGCAGCCGATGGTGGGGAAGGCGCCGAACTTCCCGTCGATCTCCAGCAGCACGGTGCGCATCCGCGCGGTCATGGAGTTGCCGACGATCGGGGACTTCGCGCCGCTCGCCCCGTCCGGGCGGCCGCCGCCGGCGGGGGCGGTGGTGCGGGTCGTCTCCGGCTTGTACTTGGCGAGGAGCTTCTTGACGCGGGCGCGCTGGCCCTCCAGGTCGTCGATCTCCTTCTTGACCGCGTCCAGCTTCTTCCTGGCCGTCGCCTGCGACTGGACCGCCTTGGCGCTCAGCGTCTCCAGGTTCTGGATGCGGCGGCCGTTGTTGCGCGTGATGTGCTCGATCACGGCGGCGTCGCGGACGGCGGCGCCCGGCTCGGCCGAGGAGATCATCGGGATCACGTCGAGGCGGCCGGTCATGTAGGTGGTGGACGCCAGGCGGGCGATGTCGACGCGGGCGGCGTCGTACTCCCGGCCGGCCCGGGTCGCGTCCGCGCCCGCGCGCTCGGCGGCCTTCTTCGCCTCTTCGAGGGAGACCAGCTCGCCCCGGTACTCCTTGGAGAGCTTCTCCGAGCGCGCCTTGAGCTTGGCGTACTCCTTCTTCAGGTCCTTCGGCTGCTGCGGGAGAGCCGCCGCGCTGCCCGAAACCGGCGGCAGCGCCGCCGAGACGCCCGCCGCGAGCGCCAGCGCCGCCAGGCGCTTCGCCGTTCCTCGCCCGCGCGGGGGGCGGGGAGTCCTGCCGGGGGGATCGAGGGCCGCCACAGATCTCTCCTAGATAACAAAGCTCAAGATTGGCGGCACATTACCACAATCGCCCTATTTACCTCACAAGCTTCACAAAACACACACCGTCACGCGCGGACTACCGGACGGCGCCGCGCCGGGAGGCCGAGGGCCGGACCGCCCGGTGCGGTCCGGCCCCTCCCCCGGGCACGCCGGGCGGACCCGGCGCCCCCCGTCACGGCCCGACGAGCTCCTCCCAGCGCGGCACCCGCGGCGACGACAGCAGCCGCAGCCCGGCCTCGGCGAGGGTCCGGTCGCCCTTGCGGTTGTTGCACCTGCCGCACGCCAGGACGGTGTTCTCCCAGGTGTCCGCGCCGCCGCGGGACTGCGGGTGGACGTGGTCGATCGTGTTGCCGCGCTTCCCGCAGTAGCAGCAGCGGCCCCCGTCGCGCAGATACACGCCGCGCTTGGTCCAGGGCGGGCGCCTGCCGTGCCTCCAGCGCATCGCGACGTAGCGGACGAGGCGCAGGACCCGCGGAACCGGGAAGCGGCCGAAGGTGCGGCCCTCCTCCGCCTCCTCGACCACGGCCACCTCGCGCACCAGCATGCGGATGGCGTGCCGCAGATCGACCCTCTGCATGGGTTCGTACGACGCGTTCAGGACGAGCACGTTCACCGCGTCACCTCCCTGGCCCGTGCCGCTCCCCCGCCAGGATTCGAACCTGGATATCCGCATTAACAGTGCGGCGTTCTGCCGTTGAACTACGAGGAAATGCTTCGGCAATTCTCCGCCTTCCGGGCATTTCCCGGAAGACCTCCCTGAGAATGCCCAGCGGCGGGCCGCGGGGGCAACGTGTTTTCCGGTCAGCGACCGGAGGCGGGGAGGGCGGACACGGCCGCCTGGTACTCCAGGGACTCGCGCTCCAGCCGGAAGCCGAGCTCCTCGTTCACGGCGAGCATGTGAGCGTTGTCGCCGGAATTGTCCGTTTCGATCTCCCGCACGCCGGGGCACTCCTCCCCCAGCCAGCGCAGCATCGCCGCCTTCACCCAGATGCCGAGCCGCCTGCCGCGGTGCTCGGGCAGCACCGCCGTGTCGTACTGCGCCGCGCGCCCGGCGCACCCGGCCGGCACCACGACCTCGGTGAACCCGGCGATGACGCCTCCCGACAGCGCCGCGACCGTGTAGAGGTCGTCGCCGCGCTTGGCGACGATCTCGGCCATCTCGCGGACGCGGTGCGCGTCCCAGGGCGTCCCCTCGTACTCGGCGAAGTCGGCCATGGCGTGCTTGGCGCGGGCGAGGGCGTCGGCGTGCTCGTCCGGCACCACGCCCCGCCAGCGCGCGAGCCGGTACCCGGCGGGCGCCGCGGCCAGCAGCCGCGCCACGCGCTCGGCGGGGACGTCGTCCAGCCGCAGCAGCATGCCGCGCAGGGTCAGCACGCACTCGAAGCCGTGCGACTCCAGGAACGGGACGGCCGGGGTGCCCGCGAGGACCTGCGCGATCACGCTGGAGCGGCCGTCGGCGCGCAGACCCTCCGCGGCCGCGGCGAGGAGCCGGGCGCCGAGGCCGCGGCGCCGGTACTCGGGGCGGACCTGGACGTCGACCTCGCCGGGACGGTCGGCGCCCGGCTCGCCGGGCAGCCGGAGCGCCGCCACCGCGGCCAGGGGCGCCTCCGCCCCGGGCCCGCCGGCGACCACCGCCCACAGCCGCTGCCGCGCGGCGGTCTCCGCGCCGAGCAGCAGCCGCGCCGTGCGCTCCGGGTCGGGCGCGGGTTCGCCGTCCGGTTCGGCGGCGTGAACGGCGGCCAGCACCGAGTGCCACTCCCGGATCTGCGCGTCCGTCGGATCATCGAGCGCGATGACGTCCATCCGACTTTTGTACCTGATCCCCGCGCGCCGTGACCGGGACCTGGGACAACCCAAGGTTTCGGACATACGGGAACCCCGTTCAGCGGTCCCGCGAGAACGCCTCCAGGATGCGCTCGGCGGCCAGCGCTGGCGTCAGCGTCCCCTCCGCGACCTCCCGCTCCAGGCCGGGTGCGGCCTCCCGGACGCCGGGGTGCCCGCGCAGGTCGGACAGCAGCCGGTCGCGGACCAGGGCCCACGTCCAGCCGACCTGCTGGCGGCGCCGCCGGGCCTCCAGCTCGCCGGACTCGCGGAGCCGGTCCTGGTGCCGGACGATGGCGTCCCACACCTCGTCGAGCCCGGTCCCCTCCTTGGCGCTGCACGTCAGGACCGGGGCGGCGCGGACGCGCTCGTCGCTGCGCAGCAGCCGCAGCGCGCCCGCCAGTTCGCGGGCGGCGCGCTCGGCCTCTGTCCTGTGCTCGCCGTCGGCCTTGTTCACCGCGATGACGTCGGCCAGCTCCAGGACGCCCTTCTTGATCCCCTGGAGCTGGTCGCCGGTGCGGGCGAGGGTGAGGAACAGGAAGGAGTCGACCATCTCGGCGACGGCCGTCTCGGACTGCCCGACGCCGACCGTCTCGACCAGGACGACGTCGTAGCCGGCGGCCTCCATGACCACCATCGCCTCGCGGGTGGCCTTCGCGACGCCCCCGAGCGTCCCGGCGGTGGGCGAGGGGCGGATGAACGCGGACGGGTCGGTGGCGAGGCGGTGCATGCGGGTCTTGTCGCCGAGGATGCTGCCGCCCGTCCGGGTGGAGGACGGGTCCACGGCGAGGACCGCGACCTTCCCGCCCTCCCCCGTCAGCCGGGTGCCGAGCGCGTCGATGAACGTGGACTTGCCGACCCCGGGCACGCCGGTGATCCCGACGCGGCGGGCGCTCCCGGCGTGCGGGGTCAGCTCGACCAGCAGTTTCTGCGCCAGCTCCCGGTGGTCCGGGCGGGCCGACTCCACGAGCGTGATCGCCCGCGCGATCCACGCCCGCGACCCGTCCAGCACCCCGGCCGCGTAGTCGTCGAGGCCCGGCGCGCTCACGGCGCGCCCCCTTCTCCCGTCACTCCCGCGCCGCCCCTCAGGCGCGCTCGGGCGCGGCGTGCCCGAGCGCGGCGGTGAGCTGCTCCAGCAGGCCGGTCGCCGCGTCCGCCAGGACGGTGCCGGGCCCGAAGATCGCCGAGGCGCCGGCCGCGCGCAGCTCCTCGAAGTCGCCGGGCGGGATGACGCCGCCGACGACGATCATGATGTCGTCGCGGCCCAGCGCGGCGAGCTCCTCGCGCAGCGCGGGGACCAGCGTCAGGTGGCCGGCGGCGAGCGAGTTGACCCCGACGATGTGCACGTCGGCCTCGACGGCCTGCAGCGCCACCTCGGCGGGGGTCTGGAACAGCGGGCCCACGTCGACGTCGAAGCCGAGGTCGGCGAACCCGGTCGCGATCACCTTCTGCCCGCGGTCGTGGCCGTCCTGCCCCATCTTGGCCACGAGGATGCGGGGGCGGCGGCCCTCGGCCTCCTCGAACGCGGCCGTCGCGGCCCGCGCCCGCTCGATGCCCGTCACCTGGCCCGCCTCCTCCCGGTACACACCGGAGATCGTACGGATCTGCGCCGCGTGCCGCCCGTAGGCCCGCTCCAGGGCGTCGGAGATCTCGCCGACGGTCGCCTTGGCCCGGGCGGCGTCGATGGCGAGCGCGAGCAGGTTGTGCTCCAGGCCCCGCGGGCGGGTGCCCTCCTCGGCTGCCTCGGCGGCGCGGGTGAGGGCCTCCAGCGCGGCCCGCGCCGCGCTCTCGTCGCGCTCCTCCCGCAGCCGGCGCAGCTTGTCGATCTGCTGCGCGCGCACGGAGGCGTTGTCGACCTTCAGGACCTCGATCTCCTGCTCGACGTCGGGCCGGTACTTGTTGACGCCGATGACGGGCTGCCGGCCCGAGTCGATGCGGGCCTGGGTGCGGGCGGCGGCCTCCTCGATGCGCAGCTTGGGCAGCCCCTCGTCGATCGCCTTGGCCATGCCGCCGGCCTGCTCGACCTCGGTGATGTGGCCCCAGGCGCGGCGGGCGAGGTCGTAGGTGAGGCGCTCCACGTAGGCGCTGCCGCCCCAGGGGTCGATGGTCCGGGTGTGAGCCGGACCTGCTGGAGAGACTCGCCCGCGAGGGAGGACTTCCCGCAGTGCGTCCGCCGCTCGTGGACGTCGCCGGCCTGCCGTGGGACGGC
>NZ_JBEZJP010000336.1:0-9409 GCF_040653175.1 Actinomadura sp. NPDC048032 | reverse complement strand
TGGCCGGGCACCTGGATCTGGCGGGCGCGCAGCCAGCCGTCCAGCAGTTTGATCTCCGAGGTTCGCTGCCCGAGACCGCTCGCGGTGAGCACGCCGGTCAGGTGGCGCCGGTACGCGGCGCCCGCGTGGATGTCGGGTTCGGGATCGATCCGCTCGCGGACGTGCGCGGCGGCCGCCGCCCAGTCCCCGCGGGGACCCGCGGCTCCGGTCAGGTCGAGGACGAGCGGCGTCGGCGCGATGCCGAGGAACCCGGCCCGGGCGGAGGCGACCCGCAGGTCCTCGTCGAGGCCGACGACGGCGGCGACGCCGCTCAGCGCGTAGTCGCCGTGCCGCCGCGCCGTCTCGGCGAACGCGGTGCCGGTGCGGGGCGGCGCGGCCGGGAAGAACGCCGAGACGGCCAACTCGCCGGGCTCCAGCGCCGATTCCAGGGGCCCGCGGAAGAACGCGGCGGCCGGGATGGTGCGGCGCCCCCGCACCGACGCCGCCTCGACCGTCCCGCCGAGGACGGCCAGCACCGCGGGCATCTCGGCGGCGGGGTCGGCGTGCGCGAGGCTGCCGACGACCGTCCCCCGGTTGCGGATCACCGGGTGCGCGACGTGCCGGAGCGCCCGGCCGAGCAGCGGCTGCACGGCCGCCGCCTCCGCCGAGCGCTCCACCCGCGCGTGCCGGGCGAGCGCGCCGACCCGCACGCCCTGGTCGCCGACGTGCAGCGTGTCCAGTTCCGCGACGCGGTTGACGTCGACGAGGTCGGACGGCGCGGCCAGCCGCATGTTCAGCAGCGGGATGAGGCTCTGCCCGCCCGCGAGCACCTTCCCGCCGGGCGCGGCGGCCAGCGCGTCCAGGGCCTCGCCGAGCGTGCCCGGCGCGTGGTACCCGAACGGAGGCGGCTTCACCGCGCCGTCCCGTCAGCTCGCATCTCGGTCAGCTCGCATTCCCGTCAGCTCGCATCGCCCTTCGGTTCACCCGGTTCGGGCGGCTCGCGCCGGGAGTGCCGGACGGGGCCGCCGATCTCCTGCTCCGCCGGGGCGATGACGCCGCCGCCGGTGTCCTCCGGCCGGCGCAGCACGTTCAGGACGTGGTAGCCGACCAGGACGGCGATGGTACCGAGCGCGATGCCCTGGAGCGGGAAGTCGTCGGTGACCCGGAGTGTCACGTTCCCGATCGCCAGGATGATCGCGGCCGCCACCGGGACGAGGTTGACCGGGTCGCCGAAGTCGACCCGGTTCTCGATCCAGATCTTCGCGCCGAGCAGCCCGATCATCCCGTAGAGCACGACGGTGATGCCGCCGAGGACGCCGCCCGGCGTCGCGGCGACGAGGGCCCCGAACTTCGGGCACAGCCCGAACAGGATCGCCACGACGGCGGCGACGAGATAGGCGGCCGTCGAGTAGATCCGGGTCGCGGCCATGACGCCGATGTTCTCGGCGTAGGTGGTGGTGGGCGAGCCGCCGACGGCGGTGGCGAGGGCGGTGCCGACGCCGTCCGCGGCGATGGCCCGGCCGAGGACCGGGTCGAGGTCGTCGCCGGTCATCGCGGCGACGGCCTTGACGTGCCCGGTGTTCTCCGCGATCAGGGCGATGACGGCGGGGAGCGCGAGCAGGATCGCCGAGGTCTTGAAGTCGGGGGCGTGCAGGTCGGGGAAGCCGAACCAGTCGGCGGCCCTGACGCCCGTGAAGCTCACCCGCTCGTGCGGGAACGCGGTGGCGACGCAGTAGGGGCCCTCGGCCGCGCACGGCTTGCCCGACCCGTCCAGCAGGTTCTGCCCCGGCAGCACGGAGGTGATCTTGCCCGCGGTGGCGTCGAGGAGCCACGACAGGACGAAGCCGAACACCAGCGCCAGCAGGATCGTGATCCGCGCCCAGAACCCCCGCAGCAGCACCGCGCAGAGCACCGCGAACGTCAGCGTCGCCAGCGCCACCCACTGGTCCTGGGGCCAGTACACGGTGGCGACGACCGGGGCCAGGTTGAATCCGATCAGCATCACCACGGCGCCCGTGACCACCGGCGGGAACACCCGGTGGATGACCTCGCCGCCCACGACGTGGATGAGCACGCCGACCACCGCGAGCACCAGGCCCGCGACGAGGATCGCCCCGGTGACGGTGGCGCTGTCGCCGCCCGCCGCGCGGATCGCCGCGACCGCGCCGACGAACGAGGCGCTCGTGCCGAGGTAGCTCGGCACCCGGCCGCCCACGATCAGCAGGAACAGGATCGTCGCGATCCCGGACATCATGATCGCGAGGTTGGGGTCCAGGCCCATCACGAGCGGGAACACGAACGTGGCCCCGAACATCGCGACCACGTGCTGGGCGCCGATGCCCGCGGTCCGCGGCCACGACAGCCGCTCGTCCGGGCGGACGACCTCCCCGGGGGGCGGGGTCCGCCCGTCCCCGTGCAGCTTCCAGCCGATCATCATCGGGGGTCCTCCTGCTCAGCCGGCCGCGTTCCCGCGGGCCTGTCATGCGGGCAAGGTAGATCTACCCTGTTGGGCGGGCATCGGCGACTTCTGCCAAACCCCGCGCCCAGGATTGGGAGGACCGGCCGGTGCGCCGGCGGGCCGATCCGGGCACGGACCTCCGGGCGCTCCGGTGCGGCGTCCCGGGGTCGCCGGAACGCCGCCGCTACCCTCAGATACCTCGCATGCGCAGGACGTGAAGGGCGAGGGTGAGGTTGAGTCGCAGATGGGCGTCCTCGGTGAAGGCTCCGAGCATCCTTTCCAGCTTCCCTATGCGGTACCGCAGCGTGTTGTAGTGGAAGTGCAGCCGGCGCGCCGTCTCGGCGACGTTGAGGTTCGTCTCCAGCAGCACCTGGAGGGTGCGGCGCAGGTCCACCAGCTCCGGCTCGTCGTCGGCGGCGAGGTCGCCCAGCGTCTCGCGGACGAACGCGTGCAGTTCCTCGGGGTCGGAGACGAGGCTCAGCAGCCGGTACACGCCGAGCTGGTCGAAGTGCGCCCGCGCGCCCGCGCCGTTGAGCTGGCGCCCGACCCGCACCGCCTTCACCGCCTGCTCGTAGGCCTCGGGCAGCGCGGCCGGCGACGCCACCGTCCGGCTGATGCCGGTGGAGAACGTCCGCCGCACCGGCAGGTGCTCGGCGAAGATCGACGAGGCCTCCTTGACCATCGCCTGGACCGGGCCGGCCGTCCACTCGGCGGGGTCGTCGCCCTCGGCGCCGACGATCGCCACGACCTCGTGGGCGAAGCTCGCGACGGCCGCGCCCCGGTCGTGCCGCCGGACGGCGGCCGTCCACGCGGCGGCGAGCCGCTCCTGCGCGGCCCGCTCCTCGGCGCCGCGCACGCCGCGCGGGCCGTCGGGCTCGGCCGCCTTGCCGCGGCCCTTCCCCTCGCCCTCCGGGGAGACCGCGCCGCGCGGGCGCCCGTCCAGCTCGGCGACGACCACCATCATCGGGCGGTCCAGGTCCCAGCCGAACCCGCCGCAGTGCGCGACGATCCGGTCGTCGCCGCCCGCGCGCCCCGCGAGGATGTCGCGCAGGAAGTCGGCGCGGTACTTGCTCTCCACGGCCGCGACGGCCTGCTGTTTCGTCACCACGAGCGCGGCGACGGTCGCGGCGCGCTCCAGGATGCCGAGGTCGGTGCCGCGCAGGGTGCCGCCGGGGCTGAACGCGACGATCCGGCCGTGGTCGAAGCCGCCCGCCATCACGGGCACGACCAGGTGGTCTCCGGTGCCGTGCGCGCCGATGATGCCGCAGCCGCCGCGGCCGCACGCCGCGTGCCGGCCCGCGTCGAAGGCCCGCATCGCCTGGACGTGCTCGTCGGGGCCGGCGCCCGCGAGCACCCGCTGCTCGCCGTCCAGCACGACGACCGCCACGTCCAGCAGCGTCGCGACCTCGTCCACGACCTCCTGGAGGCCGCCGCCGCACAGCACGATCTGCACGAGCGCCCGGTGCACCTCCTCGGTGCGGGCGAGGACGGCCGCCTGCCGGTTCAGGATGTCGGTCAGCACCTGGTTCAGGATGTCGTCGAAGCCGACGTCGTTCGGGAGCAGGATCAGGGGGAAGCCGCGCCGGTCCGCCTGCGCGATCATCTCGGCGGGCAGCGAGTCCAGGTAGCGGCCGAGCTTGATGGCCAGCGCGGCCAGGCCGCGCTCGTCCAGGTCGGACACCAGGTTGTCGAGCGACTGGGGGGTGTTGCGGAGGGGGTAGCCGGTGGTCAGCAGCAGTTCGTTCGGTTTGACCCACGACAGGATGTCGGGGACCTCCATCACGTTCAGCCGCTGGACGACGCGTTCGAGTCCGGCTCGTCCGGCGATGAGGCGGGCGCCGTTCAGGGTGCTGACGCCGAGGACCTCGCCGACCGACAGGCCGTAGGTCAGGGTTCCGGTACTCGCGAGCCTGAGGGCCGGTGGGCCCGGGTCCGCAGTGGTGTAACTCATGCCAGGGGTCACCTCGCCTTTTGGTGCGTACATCGCCCGTAACGGCGTGATCGCTACCGATTCCTGATCAACACTGACAACAAAGACGAACGATGACAACCATCCTTGGCAGAATTATCCATACGTCCGATGCCGGGCCCGTTCTACCGTCATGCCGGAGGCCGGGCCGCCCGCACGCCGTGCGGCCGCCGACCCCGGCCTCGGGAGGATCCGTGACCGCTCTCGTCCGCGACCCGATCCGGCTCCCGGCCCGTCCCCGCCCCCAGGGCCGGCCCCCCGCCGCCGGCGCCGCGAGCCTCGCGCTGCGGCCGCTGCTCGACCCGCCGCGCCGCCCCGCCCGCGTCATCGCGGTGTTCCCGGCCGCGCTGTACCTGGAGATGCGGGGAGGCCCCGAGCCGCGCGTGCTCGCCGTCGTCACCTCCGACGCCGGACGCCTGCCCAACGCTGTGGTGATGGTCGCCACCCGCCGCGAGCACCCGTTCCGGTCCGTCCGCGAGGGCGCGGACGCGTTCGTCGGCGACGGCCGGATCGAGGCGGAGGGCCTCACCGTGCGCGTGCGCCGCTGGTGGGATCCCTCCCCCGCGCTCGGCGGGCTGCGGCCGGACGCGCTGGCCCGGGGCGTGCGCGCCCTGGAGGCCGAACTGACCGCGGCGGGCGCCCTCACCGCCGCCGGGCCGTCGGGCGGCGGCCTCGCCGGGCACCCCGACCCCGACGCGCTCGCCGCGGCCTGCGCCGCCGGCGACCTCGCGGGCGCGGTGGAGGCGGCGGAGCGGATCGTGGGCCTCGGCCCCGGGCTGACGCCCACCGGCGACGACATCCTGTGCGGCCTGCTGGTCGCGCTGCGGCTGGTCGGCGGCGCCGTCCGGCACGGCGGGGCGGTGCGGCTGGCCGACTGGCTCGGCGCGGCCGTCACCGCCGACGCGGGCACCCGCACGACCGCGCTGGCCGCGACGCTGCTGCACTGCGCGGCGGCGGGCCACGCGGGCGCCGAGGTCGCCGCCGTCCTGCGCGGCGTCGCCGGCCACGAGCCGCCGCAGGCCGCCGTGCGCCGCCTGCTGGCGCTCGGCCACACGTCGGGCACGGACCTGGCGCACGGCGTCCTCGCCGGCTGCCGCGCCGCCCTCGGAGGGCGCGTATGAGGGACTGGGTCGAGGTGCGGCGGGGGGGCTACCACGATTCGGTCACGCTGATGCGGGTGAGCCGGCGGCTGTCGGAGCGGCCGGGCGTCGCCGGGGCCATGGTCGCGATGGGCACCGGGCTGAACCGCGAGATGTTCGGCCGCATGGGCTTCGCCGTGCCGGACGAGGCCGGGCCCGACGACCTGGTCGTGGCGATCCGGGTCGGGGACGAGGGACCCGGCGGAGCCGGACTGGACGAGGCCAGGGAGGCGCTGGAGGGACTGCTGCGGGAGGCGTCCCGCCCTCCCGCGCGGGAGGGCCTGCTGGGCGCGCCAGCGCCGGCCAGGACGACCGGGTCCGCGGCGGCCCGGGGCGAGGCGACCGTGGCGCTGCTGTCGGTGCCGGGCCCGCACGTCTTCCCCGAGGCGATGGACGCCCTGGACGCCGGCCTCAACGTGATGATCTTCAGCGACAACGTGCCGGTCGCGCAGGAGATCGCGCTGAAGGAGGCGGCGGCGCGGCGCGGGCTGATCGTGATGGGCCCGGACTGCGGGACCGCCGTGGTCGGCGGTGCGGGCCTGGGGTTCGCCAACGCGGTGCGGCCCGGCCCGGTGGGCGTCGTCGCGGCGTCCGGGACGGGCGCGCAGCAGCTGATGTGCCTGCTGGACGCCGCGGGCGCCGGCGTCAGCCACGTGCTCGGCGTCGGCGGGCGGGACCTGTCGCCCGAGGTGAGCGGACGGTCGGCGCTGGCGGCGCTGGCCGCCCTGGACGCCGACCCGGCCACCGACCTGATCGTGCTGGTGTCCAAGCCGCCCGCGCCGCAGGTGCTGGACCTGATCCGGGAGGCGGCGCGGCGCCTGGACACCCCGGTGGTGTTCGCGCTTCCGCTGCCCGGCGAGGACGACCTGACGCGGGCCGCGGAGAAGGCGCTGAGGGCGCTCGGCCGGCCCGTCCCGGCGTGGCCCCGCTGGACCTCCCCGCGCGCCGCCGCGCCCGTGCGCGGGCGGGCGCTGCGCGGGCTGTTCGCGGGCGGGACGCTGCGCGACGAGGCCGAGATGATCGCGCGGGACGCGCTCGGCCGGGATCTGGAGGCGCGCGGCCACCGGTTCACCGACTTCGGCGACGACGCCTACACGCGGGGCCGCCCGCACCCGATGATCGACCCGACGCTGCGGCTGGAGGCCCTGCGCGCCGAGGCCGCCGACGACGGCTGCGGCGCCCTGCTCCTGGACGTGGTGCTCGGGTACGGCGCCGAGCCCGATCCGGCCGCCGCCCTCGCCCCGGCCGTCGCCGCGGCGCTGCGGGACCGCTCCGACCTCGCCGTGGTGGTGTCGTTGTGCGGGACGCCGGCCGACCCGCAGGACCGCGACCGCCAGGCCGTCGCGCTGTGCGAGGCGGGCGCCGACGTGTTCGCCTCCAACGCGCAGGCGACCCGGCACGCCCTCACGCTGGTGGACGGGTCGATCGTCGAAGGGACGCCCCGATGAGCGACGAGCGGGACACGCGCCGCGACACGCACCGCGACACGCACCGGGCCCACCGGCTGGGCGGGCTGCTCTCGCGCGAGCCGAGCGTCGTCGCGACCGGCGTGGAGGTGCTCGCGAGCGCGCTCGCCGACCAGGCCGTCCCGGTGGAGGCCGTCGACTGGCGCCCGCCGCCCGCCGGGACGGAGGCGGCGCTGGCGGCGGTCCTCGGCGCCCCCGGCCACGCCGAGGCCAACGCGCGCGCCGTCCGGCGGATGGTGACGGCGCGCCCGCATCTGGTGGACGTGCGCCCCGCGCGCGACGTGCTCGGCCTGGAGCCGGGGACGTTCCTGCACGCCGGCCCGCCGCTGGAGTGGGACCGCGCGTCCGGCCCGATGCGCGGCGCCCTCGTCGGGGCGATGCTCCTCGAAGGGCTCGCCGAGACGCCGCGCGGCGCCGAGCGCCGGCTGGAGCGCGGCGCGGCCGTGTTCGAGCCGTGCCACCACCACGCCGCGGTCGGCCCGATGGCGGGCGTCGTCAGCCCGTCCATGTGGATGCTCGTGGTCGAGGACGCAGAGCACGGCGGGACCTCCTACTGCTCGCTCAACGAGGGCCTCGGGAAGGTGCTGCGGTACGGGGCGTACGGGCCGGAGGTGATCGAGCGGCTGGCGTGGATGGGCGAGGTGCTCGGCCCGGCCCTGCGGGAGGCGGTGCGGCGGCACGGTCCGCTCGACCTGATGTCGCTCATCGCGCAGGCCCTGCAGATGGGCGACGAGCTGCACAACCGCAACCGGGCGGCGACGTCGCTGCTGCTGCGCGAGCTGGCGCCCGCGCTCGCGGCGGCCGAGGAGGTGCCCCGGGCGAGGGCCGCCGAGGCGCTGGCGTTCGCGGCGGGCAACGACCACTTCTTCCTCAACGCGGGGATGGCGGCGGCGAAGGCGTGCGCGGACGCGGCCCGCGGCGTGCCCGGCTCCAGCCTCGTCGTGGCGATGGCCCGCAACGGCACCGACTTCGGCATCCAGGTGTCGGGGACGGGCGACCGCTGGTTCACCGGCCCCGCCGGCGTCCCGGACGGCCTCTACCTCGGCGGCTACGGCCCGGACGACGCCAACCCCGACATCGGCGACTCGGCGATCACCGAGACGGCCGGGATGGGCGGGTTCGCGCTCGCCGCCGCGCCCGCGATCGTGCGGTTCGTGGGCGGCGAGGTCCCCGACGCGGTCGCCGCCACCCAGCGGATGTACGAGATCACCCTGGCCGAGCACCCGGTGCTGCAGATCCCGCTGCTGTCGTTCCGGGGCACCCCGGTGGGCGTCGACGTCGCCCGCGTCGTCCGCACCGGGATCCTGCCCGTCATCGACACCGGCATCGCCGGGCGGGAGGCCGGCACGGGCCAGGTCGGCGCGGGCCTGGTCGAGCCGCCCGCGAACGTGTTCGCCGACGCCCTGCACGCCCTCGCGGAGACGGTGTAGCGGGAGCGGCGGGGCGCCGGCTCCCGCCTCGGCGACGGCGGGGTAACGTCGCCCGCATGAGCGAGTCGATCACCGGGGGGCTCGCCCTGACGGGCGAGCAGTACGCGCTGAGCGCGGGGCACTACCAGGCCGTCGTCACCGAGTCGGGCGCGAGTCTGCGGGAGCTGACCCACCGGGGGCGCCCGCTGGTGCTGACGCACGGCGCCGACGAGCCGGCCCCCGCCGCGTCCGGGCACCTGCTGGTCCCGTGGCCGAACCGCGTCGACCGCGGCCGCTACGCGTACGGCGGCGAGACGCACCGGCTCGACCTGTCCGAGCCCGAGCGGGACTGCGCCATCCACGGCCTGGTCCGCCTGGCGGCGTGGACGGCCGCCGAGCACGAGCCCGACCGGGTGCGGCTCACGCACCGGCTGCTCGGCGCGGCCGGGTACCCGTTCCGCCTCGACCTGGAGGCCGAGTACGTCCTCGACGCCGCCGAGGGCCTGCGCGTGCGGATGACCGCGCGCAACACCGGGACGCGGACCGCCCCCTACGGCCACGGCGCGCACCCCTACCTGACGGTCGGCGAGCCCGTCGACGGCTGCACGGTCACGCTGGGCGCCGACCGGTACGTCCCGGTGGACGACCGGACGATCCCGTCCGGGCCGTCCCTGGACGTCACCGGCACCCCGTACGACCTGCGCACCGGGCCCGTGTTCGGCGACCGGCGGATCGACAACGCGTTCACCGGGCTCAACCGCGACGGCCACGGCCGCACCTGGGCGACCCTGTCCGGGGGCGGCCGCACGGTCGCGCTCTGGGCCGACGAGGCGCACCCGTGGATGGAGGTCTACACCGCCGACCACGCCCCGCGTCCGCGGATGGGGCTGGGCGTCGAGCCGATGACCTGCCCGCCCAACGCGTTCGTGTCCGGGGAGGACGTCGTGGGCCTCGAACCGGGCGCCGAGTTCAGCGGGACCTGGGGAATC
>NZ_JBEZJP010000335.1:0-9490 GCF_040653175.1 Actinomadura sp. NPDC048032 | reverse complement strand
TCGACCTCCTGGCGCGGCTCGCCGTCGCTCGCGCCGAACGAGGCGTGGTCGTAGACCCGGCGCGCCGCTGACGGCCTACCTGCTCGGCCTCGCGGTCGGCCGCGGCGTGCCGGCGCGGGACGCCGCCGCCCGGCTGACCGAGATGGCCGAGGGCTGGCGGGCCGAGGTGCCCGAGCAGGCCGGCGAGCCGGTCCTGGACGACGCCTAGCCGCGGCCGGCGGGCTCGTCGCGCTCCGCGACCGGCACCACGTCCTTCAGGAAGTCCCGGCGGGACAGGAACGCCGACAGGCTCTCGCGGTGCTCGTCGCAGGCGAGCCAGACCTTCCGCCGGTCCGGCGTGTGGATCTTCGGGTTGTTCCACCGCAGCGCCCACACGGCGTCGGCACGGCACCCCTTGGCGGAGCACTGCAGTTCCTCAGGGCCGTTCCCCGGATCGGCGTTGGTCATGAGGCGAGCTTAGACACCTCCAGAGGCCGCGAAAACGACTCACCCGCCCGCGACCTCAGCCACCCACCACCGCAACCGAACGACAACCCCAACGGTTTCGATCGCGTCCGAAGGCAGGGCCGGGGGCGGAGACGCGAGCGAAGCGAGAACCGGATCGCGCAGCGAGCCTCTGGGCGAGTCGGAGCAGTGCCAGCGATCGCCGCGTTTTTCGACGATGGAGGGCCCTCCGGGCTCGAAGGGGGAGAACAAGGCAATGGACAGGCGGTGGCGAGCGCTTTCTGTGTGCCTTGTTGCGGCGTTCATGACGCTGCTGGACGTCAGCATCGTCAACGTGGCGCTGCCGTCGATCCGGGCGGGTCTGCACGCGTCCGACGCCCAGCTGCAGTGGATCCTGTCGGGGTACGCCCTGACGTTCGGGCTCGTCCTCGTCCCGGCGGGGCGGCTCGGTGACGCCCGCAGCCGCCGGGCGGTGTTCATGTCCGGGCTCGCCCTGTTCACGGCGGCGAGCGCGGCGGCGGGCGTCGCCCCGACGATCCTGCTGCTCGTCCTCGCCCGGCTCGTGCAGGGCGTCGCGGGCGGCATCCTCAACCCGCAGGTCGCCGGGCTCATCCAGCAGCTGTTCCGGGGCGCCGAGCGCGGACGGGCGTTCGGGGCGCTCGGCGCCGTCATCGGGGTCGCGACCGCCGTCGGCCCGCTGCTCGGCGGCGGGCTGATCGCGATCGCCGGATCGGCGGAGGGCTGGCGGTGGGTGTTCTACGTCAACATCCCCGTCGGGATCGCGGCGCTGTTCCTGGCGTGGCGGCTGCTGCCCGCCCCGGTCTACGGGCAGCGGCAGGGCCTGGACCCGCTCGGGGTGCTGCTGCTGGGCGCGGGGGTCCTGTGCGTGCTCCTGCCGCTCGTCCAGGAGCAGCAGTGGCGGGGCGCCCTGAAGTGGCTGCTGATCCCCGCGGGCGCCGCGCTGCTGGCGGCCTTCGCGGCCTGGGAGCGCCGGGCGCGGACGCCGATGGTCGTCCTCTCGCTGTTCCGCCTCCGCTCCTACACGCTGGGCACGGCGATCGCGCTGCTGTACTTCGCCGGGTTCACCGCGGTGTTCTTCATCTTCACCCTCTACCTGCAGAACGGCCTCGGCTACAGCGCGCTCGGCGCGGGCCTCGCCATCACCCCCTTCGCGGTCGGGTCCGGTGTGGCGTCCGCGCTCGGCGGCCGGGTCGTCTCCCGGTTCGGCCGCCCCCTCGTCGCCGCCGGCCTGTGCCTGGTGCTCGCGGGGCTCGGCGCGGCGTGGCTCGCGGTCGAGCTGAGGCCCGGCGCCGGCGTGGCCTGGGCGACCGCGGCGCCGCTGCTGCTGGCCGGGCTCGGCACCGGCCTGGTCATCTCGCCGAACCAGACGATCACGCTGTCGGAGGTGGACTACACCGAGGGCGGCAGCGCGGCGGGCGTCCTGCAGACCGGCCAGCGGGTCGGCACCGCGATGGGGATCGCCGCCGTCGGGGCGGTGTTCTTCGCCACGCTGGCCGGCACCGGCGGGGAGTGGGCGGCCGCCTTCCGGCACGGGCTGATCGTCGTGCTGGGGTTCGTGCTGGCGGCGCTGGCGGCGGCCGTCGCCGATCTGGCGGCCGGCCGCCGCCCGGCGTCAGCGCCGCCGGGCGAGGGCCCGCAGTCCGAGGCCGAGGGCCGCCGCGGAGCCGAGGGCGGCCGCGGCTAGCACCCGGTTCTGCCGCCTGATCCGCGCCGGGATCCGGGCGTACGGGATCGTCGAGAACGACACCAGCTCGTAGCGGGAGACGTAGCGTCCGGCCAGGCGGCGCTCCAGCGCGTGCGTCGCCGCCTGCTTCGCCCGGTAGACCGGCGAGGACACCCGGTCGCGCATCTCGACGAAGTTGTCCAGCGCCATCTCGGCGATCGCGTCGGTGTTGGCCTTGCGCCGCTCCTGGTAGAGCCGCAGCGCGCGGGCCCAGTCGCCACCGGTCTCGGTCAGGCACCGGTCGATCTCGATGCAGTCCTCGAACGCGCAGTTCGCGCCCTGCCCGAAGAACGGCACGATCGCGTGCGCGGCGTCGCCCAGCAGCGCCACCACGGCTCCGTCGCCGGACCGCGTCCACGGCCAGCACCGGACGGTCACCAGCGACCCGACCGGGTTGCGCTCGTAGTCGTCCGCGAGTTCCGGCATCAGGCCCGCCACGTCGGGATAGTGCCGCTCGAAGTAGGCGGTGACCTTCTCCGGGGAGTCGAGGGCGGCGAAGTCCTCCTTCGGCCAGAACAGCGTGCAGGTGAAGGAGCGGTCCAGGTTCGGCAGCGCGATCATCATCGAGGTCCCGCGCGGCCAGATGTGCAGGGCGTCCGGGTCGAGCGCGAACCCGCCGTCCTTCGGCGGGACGGTCAGCTCCTTGTAGCCGTGCTCCAGGAAGTCGGCGTCCTCGGCCAGGCGCAGCGACCGGCGGACCGCGCTGTAGGCGCCGTCCCCGGCCAGGACGACGTCGGCGGGCTCGGGGGACGCGTCCTCCAGCAGGAGGGCGCCGGCCTCGACGTCCACGCCGGTGACGCGCTGGGAGAACCGCAGCGTGACGCCCGGCGTGCTCTCGGCGGTGTCCAGCAGCGACCGGTTCAGCTCGGCGCGGCTGATGGAGTTGATGGCGCGCTCCCCGTCGGCGCTGTAGGGCTGGAAGTTCCGCGCCCCCGACAGGGGGTGCACCATCCGCCCGTGCATGGGCAGCGCCTGCTTGAGCGACCGGTCGCGCAGGCCGACCTGCTCCAGCGCGGCCAGTCCCCGCGCCGAGACCGCCAGGTTGATCGAGCGTCCCCGCTCGGCGCCCGCGACGCGCGGGTCGGGGCGCCGCTCGTACACCGTCACCGCGAGGCCGCGGCGGCCGAGCAGCACCGCGAGCAGGCAGCCCGCCAGGCCCGCCCCGACGATCGCGACCCGCTCGCCGCCCTCAGCCGCCATGGGCGGGGACCTCCTCGGTCTGGGAGCGGACCTCCCACAGGTCGGGGAAGGCGGGGGCGAACAGGGTGCTGCGCAGGTAGTCGGCGCCGGCCGACCCGCCCGTGCCGATCTTCGCGCCGATCGTCCGCTCGACCATCTTCAGGTGCCGGTACCGCCACTCCTGGACGCCCTCGTCCACGTCGACGAGCGCCTCGCAGACCTCGGCGGCCGGCCCGGACTCGTCCGCGTAGACGGCGAGCAGGACCTTCTGCACCCCGGGGTCGGGCTCCCACGGCCGGGAGAAGTCCCGCTCCAGGGCCTCGCGCGGCACCGGGTGGCCGCGCCCCGCGAGGTAGCGCAGCAGCGAGTCGAACACCGAGGGGCGGGACACGGCCGCCTGGAGCCGCTCGTCGCCGCGCAGGTCGGAGGCAGGGAAGGAGCGGCGCCCGAGGACGGCCTCGATCTCGCGGAACTGCTCGCTCTGGAAGCCGCTGGAGCTGCCGAGCGCGTCGCGGAACGAGGCGAACTGCCGGGGCGTCATCGTCTCCAGGACGTCCAGCTGCCCGACGACGGTCTTGAGGATCTTGGCGATGCGGCGGGCGGTGTGCAGCGACCCCCCGCTGTTGCCCTCCTCCAGCCGGCGCTGCAGCAGCGCGGCCTCGTGCAGGATCTGCTTGAACCACAGCTCGTAGACCTGGTGGATGATCACGAAGAGCAGCTCGTCGTGCGCCCGGGTCTTCGGCTCCTGGCACGACAGCAGGTCGTCGAGCCTCAGATAGCCGCCGTACGTCATCGTCGGCGAATCCGCCATCACGCCTCCTTGCGACACAACGGATGTGATTCGCAGCATATGGGATGGATCAGCACGTCCAGGCGGTGGGTGGTCGTGCGGAGGCGATACCCCCTACTGTTCAGAACCTGATTCGGCAACGGGCCGGGAGGCGCCGGATGGGCGAGATCGTCAGGGAGTTCGTGGGGCTGCCGTCGCCCCTGGCCGGCCGGGCGGGCGCGGGCGGCCACCCGTGCCAGGGGATCTACCACCGCCCCGCCGGGGCCGCCCCGAGGACCGCGTTCATCGCGGCCCACTACAACGTCGACTTCTCCGAGCACTACCTCGCCGAGCACCTCGCGGCCCGCGGCCACGGCTTCCTCGGCTGGAACACCCGCTTCCGCGGCAACGAGGCGTACTTCCTGCTCGACCACGCCCTCGCCGAGATCGGCGAGGGCGTCCGCTGGCTCCGCGAGCGGGCGGGCGCCGAGCGGATCGTCCTGCTCGGCAACTCCGGCGGCGGCTCGCTGATGGCCGCCTACCAGTCCCAGGCCGTCGAGCCCAACGTCACGCCCGTCGCGGGGATGCGTCCGATCGCCGCCATCGAGGACCTGCCCGCCGGTGACCTGTTCGTCGCGCTCGCCGCCCACTCCGGCCGCCCGGAGGTCCTCACCGCCTGGATGGACCCCTCGGTCACCGACGAGACGGACCCCCTGTCGGCCGACCCGTCCCTGGACCCTTTCGACCCTGGCAACGGCCCCCCGTACAGCGCGGAGTTCCAGGCCCGCTACCGCGCCGCCCAGCGCGCGCGCAACGAGCGCATCACCGACCGGGTCCTCGCCCGCCTGGACGCGCTGAAGGGCACCCGCGCCCGCGACGCGCTGTTCACCGTGCACCGCACCTGGGCCGACCTGCGGATGGTCGACCCCGCCATCGAGCCGTCCGACCGCGAGCCCAACCGCTGCTACCTCGGCGACCCCGCCAAGGCCAACTACGGCGTGTTCGGCATCGGCTCGCTGTGCACGCTGCGCTCCTGGCTGTCGATGTGGAGCCTGCGCACCTCGCAGTGCACCGCCGCCCCGCACCTGGCGCGCATCACCGTCCCGTCGCTGGTGGTGCACGCCACGGCGGACGAGTGCGTCTACGAGAGCGACGCCCGCGCGATCTTCGACGCCCTGGCCGCGTCCGACCGGACCCTCCACCGCATCAGGGACACCCACTACCTGCCGGAGTCCCGGCCCGAGGCCGCCGACCTGGTCGACGCCTGGGTCCGCGCCCGCTGAGTCACCACAGCCGCAGCGACCGGGTGAAGATCCCGGCCACGGCCTCCTCGTCCACCGGACGCGGCGAGGTCGCCAGCAGCCGCTGCTGCTTCATCGCCCCCTCCACGAGCGCGGGGACGTCGCCCTCCCCGTATCCGACGCCGCCGATCCCGTCCGGGATGCCGATGTCGCGCATCAGCCGCAGCACCGCCAGGGGCAGGTGCTCGGTCGGGTCGTCCGGCCGGTCCATCCGCGGGTCGAGCAGCTCCGCGGCCCGGACGTGCCGCTCGGGGCGCGCCTCGAAGGTGAACCGGAACGCCTCGGGGGCGGTCAGCGACACCGACATGCCGTGCGGGACCATCGCCTCCCCGCCGGGGTAGCCGTCCGGCCGGAAATCCCTGACCTGCCCGGCGATGGGGTAGGCGTTGGCGTGCGGGATGTGCACGCCGGCGTTGCCGAACCCGAGCCCCGCGAACGTCGCCGCGAGCGCCATGTCGGTGCGCGCCTCCCGGTCGTCCCCGTCCACGACGGCCCGGCGGAACGACCGCGACAGCAGGCTCAGCGACTTCTCGGCCCACATGTCCGACACCGGGTTGGCCCCGCAGTACGGCACCCGCTCCTCGGGCCTCTTGCGCTCGTACCGGTCGTAGGGGCGCGCGGTGTAGCTCTCCAGGGCGTGGCACAGGATGTCCATCCCCGCCGACGCGGTCACGCCGGGCGGCTGCGACATCGTCAGCTCCGGGTCCACCACGGCCAGCGCCGGCCGCAGCCGCGGGTGGCTGATGCCGGTCTTGACCCGCAGATCCAGGACGTCCAGGACGCAGACCGTGGTGCTCTCCGCGCCGGTGCCCGTCGTGGTGGGGACGGCCACCAGCGGCAGCAGCGGCCGTTCCGGCGCCCGTCCCGCCCCCACGGGCGGGTTCAGGTAGTCGGCGAGATCGCCCTCGTTGGTCGTCAGGAGGTTGACGGCCTTCGCGGTGTCGATGCTCGACCCGCCCCCGACCGCCACGTAGGCGTCGTAGGGGCCGGTCGCGCGGGCGTGCTCGACCGCCGCGCGCATGCTCGCGTCCGTCGGCTCGACGCGCACGCCCTCGAACACCGCGGCCTCGATCCCGTAGGCCCTCATCGCGTCCGCGATCCGGTGCGGCCCGCCCGTCGCCGCGATCCCCGCGTCGGTGACGACCAGCACCCGCCGCGCCCCGAACTGCGCCAGATCGAACCCGATCTCGTCCGCGGCCCCGCTCCCGAACTTCAGCTGCGGCGCCCCATAGGTGAAGACCGTCTCGCTCGTCATCTTCCCAAGGTGCCACAGCCCTCGGCAGGGGCGATCAGTCCAGATCTCCGGTGGCCATGCGGACGCGGCGCAGGGCGGTGGTGATGTCGGCGGCCTCGGCGGCGGGGAGGCCGGCGATGCCGAAGCCGGACTCGTTGAGGGCGAGCGTGGCCTCCTCGGCGAGGTCGCGGCCCGCGGGGGTGATGGTGGCGAGCACGACGCGGCGGTCGTCGGGGGAGGGGCGGCGGCCGACCAGGCCCCGCTGCTCCAGGCGGCCGATCACGTTGGTCACGGACGCGGGGTGCACCATGAGGCGGGCGCCCATCTTGCCCATGGGGAGGGTCCCGGTGCGGGCGAAGGCGAGCAGGCGCAGCGCCTCGTAGGCGGCGAACGTCAGCCCGTACGGCTTGAGGACGGCCTCGATCCGGCTGAGCAGGATCTGCTGGGCCCGCATCACCGAGGTGACGGCCGCCATGCGGTCGGCGTGCTCGGGCCAGCGGCCGCTCCACTGGCGGTGGGCCTCGGCGATGGGATCGGGCATGTCGGGCACCGGGCCACCGTATTCGGTCTTGACTGCGTCGCGCACGGAAACTATTTTAACTTCCAAATATTGGATGTCCAAGGGTTGAGGTGGAGACGGTGACGCGGGAGCTGCACGTGCCGGTGCACCCGGTGCGCTTCGTGACGGCGGCGGCGCTGTTCGACGGCCATGACGCGGCCATCAACATCATGCGGCGCATCCTGCAGTCCCAGGGCGCCGAGGTGGTGCACCTGGGGCACGACCGCTCCGTCCGGGAGGTCGTCGACGCGGTCCTGGAGGAGGACGCGCAGGGCGTGGCGATCAGCTCCTACCAGGGCGGCCACGTCGAGTACTTCGAGTACCTGTCGCGCAGCCTGAAGGAGGCCGGCGCCGAGCACGTGAAGGTGTTCGGCGGGGGCGGCGGCGTCATCGTGCACGAGGAGATCGCGCGGCTGTCGGACGCCGGCGTGCGGATCTTCTCCCCGGAGGACGGGCAGCGGCTCGGCCTGCCCGGCATGATCAACGAACTGGTCCGCGAGTGCGACGTCGACCTGGCCGCCGAGCCCCTGCCGGCCGACGCCGTGGTGGCGGGGGAGCGGCGCGCCCTCGCCCGGGCCATCACCTGCCTGCAGGCCGGCGGCCTGCCCGGGGACGACCGCGCGCGGCTCGCCGAGGCGGCCGCCGGGCGGCGCGTCCCCGTGCTGGGGATCACCGGGACGGGCGGCTCCGGGAAGTCGTCGCTCACCGACGAGCTGGTGCGGCGGCTGCGCGTCGACCAGGGCGACCGGCTGCGCGTCGCGGTGCTCGCCGTCGACCCGACGCGGCGGCGCGGCGGCGGCGCGCTGCTCGGCGACCGGATCAGGATGAACTCCCTGGACGGCGACCGCGTGTTCTTCCGCTCGCTGGCGACCCGGGGCGCGCGGGAGCTGCCGGAGAACGTCGAGGACATCGTCACCGCCTGCAAGGCCGCCGGATACGACCTGGTGGTCCTGGAGACGCCCGGCATCGGGCAGGGCGACGCCGCGATCGTCCCGCTGGTCGACGTGTCGCTGTACGTGATGACGCCGGAGTTCGGCGCCGCGTCCCAGCTGGAGAAGATCGACATGCTCGACTTCGCGGACGTGGTCGCGATCAACAAGTTCGAGCGGCGCGGCGCGGCCGACGCCCTGCGCGACGTGGGCCGCCAGCTCGTGCGCAACCGGGAGGCGTTCGGTCAGCGGCCCGAGGACATGCCGGTGTTCGGCACCAGCGCCGCCACGTTCAACGACGACGGAGTCACGGCGCTCTACCAGCACCTCGGCGGGCTGCTGGCGGAGCACGGCCTGCGCCTGGAGGACGGAGCGCTCCCCGAGGTCGGAACCAAGGTGTCCACCGGCGCCGCGACCGTCATCCCGCCGAACCGGGTGCGGTACCTGTCCGACATCGCCGAGACCGTCCGGAACTACCACGCCGACACGGCGACGCAGATGGAGGCGGTCCGGCGCGTCCAGCGGCTGGACGAGGTGCGCGCCGAGCTGACGGACGCCTCCGAGGTGGAGGGCCTGCTGGAGAAGGCGCGCCGGGACGTGGAGCCCGCGAACGCCGAGCTGGTCGAGGGGTGGCCCGCCGTCGTGGAGTCCTACTCCGGCGACGAGCAGGTCGTGAGGATCCGGGACCGGGAGCTGCGCACCAAGCTCACGCGCGAGTCGCTGTCGGGCAGCCGGATCCCCCGCGTCGCCCTGCCGCGCTACACCGACCACGGCGAGCTGCTGCGGTTCCTCCGCAACGAGAACCTGCCCGGCCGGTTCCCGTTCACCGCCGGGGTGTTCCCCTTCAAGCGCGACAACGAGGACCCCGCCCGCATGTTCGCGGGCGAGGGCGACCCGTTCCGCACCAACCGCCGCTTCAAGCTGCTGTCGGAGGGCCAGCCCGCGACGCGCCTGTCCACCGCGTTCGACTCGGTCACCCTGTACGGGCGCGACCCCGACGAGCGCCCCGACGTGTACGGCAAGGTCGGCACGTCCGGGGTGTCGATCGCCACGCTGGACGACATGAAGGCGCTGTACGACGGGTTCGACCTGTCGTCGCCGACCACCTCGGTGTCGATGACCATCAACGGTCCCGCGCCCACGATCCTGGCGTTCTTCCTCAACACGGCCATCGACCAGGGCCTGGACGCCTTCTACGAGGAGAACGGGCGGGAGCCGTCCGAAGAGGAGGCCGCGCAGATCCGGGCGCGCGTCCTGTCGGCCGAACCGTTCGTGATGCGCGACGGGACGTGGTCGTACCAGCCGTCGGAGTCGTCGTAGGCAAGGATCAC
>NZ_JBEZJP010000334.1:0-9499 GCF_040653175.1 Actinomadura sp. NPDC048032 | reverse complement strand
GCCCTGCAGCGCGCCGACCTGCTGGTCGCGCTCGGTGCCCGGTTCGACGACCGCGTCACCGGGAAGCTGGACGGGTTCGCGCCGCACGCCAAGGTCGTGCACGCCGACATCGACCCGGCGGAGATCTCCAAGAACCGGCACGCCGACGTCCCGATCGTCGGGGACGCCCGCGAGGTGATCGCCGACCTGGTCGTCGCCCTGCAGAACGAGCACGAGGCGGGCCGTAAGGGCGACTACACCGACTGGTGGCGCCAGCTCAGCGCCTGGCGCGAGACGTACCCGCTGGGCTACGACACCCCCGACGACGGCTCGCTGTCGCCGCAGTACGTCATCGAGCGGATCGGGCAGATCGCCGGGCCGGACGCGTACTACGTCGCGGGCGTCGGGCAGCACCAGATGTGGGCCGCGCAGTTCATCAAGTACGAGCGGCCGGGCGCGTTCCTGAACTCCGGGGGCGCCGGGACGATGGGATACTCCGTCCCGGCGGCGATGGGCGCCAAGGTCGGCGCGCCGGACTCCACGGTCTGGGCGATCGACGGCGACGGCTGCTTCCAGATGACGAACCAGGAGCTCGCGACCTGCGCGATCGAGGGCATCCCGGTCAAGGTCGCCGTCATCAACAACGGCAACCTGGGGATGGTCCGGCAGTGGCAGACGCTCTTCTACGAGGGCCGCTACTCCAACACGAACTTGCACTCGGCCAGGCGGATCCCCGACTTCGTCAAGCTCGCCGAGGCGTACGGGTGCGTCGGCCTGCGCTGCGAGAAGGCCGAGGACGTCGACGAGGTCATCGCCAAGGCCATGGAGATCAACGACGCCCCCGTCGTGATCGACTTCGTCGTCCACCAGGACGCCATGGTGTGGCCGATGGTCGCGGCCGGCACCGCCAACGACGACATCAAGATCGCCCGGGACATGGCGCCCGACTGGGAGAACGGAGACTGACCCCGATGAGCCTGCACACCCTCTCGGTGCTGGTGGAGAACAAGCCCGGCATCCTGGCTCGGGTCGCGGCGCTGTTCTCCCGGCGCGGCTTCAACATCGAGTCCCTGGCGGTCGGCACCACCGAGCATCCGGAGATCTCCCGGATGACGATCGTGGTGAACGTCGCCGACCTGCCGCTGGAGCAGGTCACCAAGCAGCTGAACAAGCTGATCAACGTGCTGAAGATCGTCGAGCTGGATTCCTCGGCGTCCGTCCAGCGCGAGCTCGTGCTGGTCAAGGTGCGCGCCGATGCCGAGACCCGCTCGCAGGTCCTGGAGACCGTGACGCTGTTCCGCGCCAAGGTGGTGGACGTCGCGCCCGACGCCGTCACGATCGAGGCGACGGGCAACCGCGACAAGCTGGACGCGTTCATCAGGATCCTGGAGCCGTTCGGCATCAAGGAGCTGGTGCAGTCGGGCATGGTGGCCATCGGCCGCGGCGCCCGGTCCATCACCGACCGCTCGCTGCGGTCCATCGAGCGCAGCGCCTGATCCGCGACCCGCACGCCGCCCTCGGGCGGCACCAACCACACCAACGAAAGGCAACAGCACTGTGGCTGAGATGTTCTACGACGACGCCGCCGACCTGAGCGTGATCCAGGGCCGGCACGTGGCGATCATCGGCTACGGCAGCCAGGGGCACGCGCACGCGCTCTCGCTGCGCGACTCCGGCGTCGACGTGCGGGTCGGGCTCCGCGAGGGGTCGGCCAGCCGGGAGAAGGCGGAGGCCGAGGGCCTGCGCGTGGTCACCCCGGCGGAGGCCGCCGAGGAGGCCGACCTGATCATGCTGCTGGCCCCCGACCACCACCACCGGGAGATCTTCGAGAAGGACATCAAGCCCGCCCTCGTCGAGGGCGACGCGCTGTTCTTCGGCCACGGCTTCAGCATCCGCTACGACCTCGTCCAGCCGCCGGAGGGCGTTGACGTGGCCATGGTGGCGCCGAAGGGCCCGGGCCACCTCGTGCGCCGCCAGTTCGTCGCCGGGCGCGGCGTGCCGGTGATCGTGGCCGTGGAGAAGGACGCGTCCGGCAACGCCTGGCCGCTGGCGCTGTCCTACGCCAAGGCCATCGGCGGCCTGCGCGCGGGCGGCATCAAGACGACCTTCACCGAGGAGACCGAGACCGACCTGTTCGGCGAGCAGGCGGTGCTGTGCGGCGGCGTCTCCGAGCTGATCAAGACCGGGTTCGAGGTGCTGACCGAGGCCGGCTACCAGCCGGAGGTCGCCTACTTCGAGGTCCTCCACGAGATGAAGCTGATCGTCGACCTGATGTACGAGGGCGGCGTGTCCAAGATGTACTGGTCGGTGTCCGACAACGCCGAGTACGGCGGCTACAGCCGCGGCCCGCGCGTGATCACGCCGGAGACCAAGGCCGCGATGAAGAAGATCCTCGGCGAGATCCAGTCCGGCGAGTACGCCAAGGAGCTGGTGGACGAGTTCGAGGGCGGCCAGAAGAAGTTCACGCAGTACCGCGAGGAGCTGGCGCAGCACCCGATCGAGAAGACGGGCGCCGAGCTGCGCCCGATGATGAGCTGGCTCAACGACTGAGCCGTTCCGTGACGGCGCGGGGACCGGTGCGCGGTCCCCGCGCCTTCGCATGCCCGGCGGCGCCGCGCGGGCCCGTGTGCTCAGCGGCGGAGGCGGCGGCGGATCCTGGCGCGCAGTGAGGCGGGCTCGGCGGCCTCGGCCACGAGCAGGGCCAGGTGGCCGCCCTTGGTGAAGTAGACGGTGACGTCCTTCGTTCCGACGGCTCGCCGCTGCGCCGCCGCCTTGACCCCCTCGGCGCGCACGGACCCGAATCGGGCCTCGCGGGTGACGCCGAGCGCGGTCGCGGTGACGTGCACGTCCCAGCGCCCCGGTTCCACGGCGGCCGGGTCGGCGACGACCTCGAACCCTCCGGAGCGGCCCGCGCGGGGATCGGCGACGAAGCCGTGCTCCTTGCCGGACGAGCGTTCCCGCAGGACGACGTCGACGGACGTCCGGCCGGTCTCGACGCGCTGGAGGGCGGCGGCCCCGCGGATGCGCACCTTCCTGCCCTGCCAGCAGACGGCCTCCAGGCGGTGCTCGACGCCGACCTCGGTGGTGATGTCGGCGTCCTGCCGGGAGACGCCGCGCAGGTAGGGGTACATCGCGTAGATCCGGCCGCCGACCACGACCGCGCCCGCCGGGGCCCCCTCGACCTCGTCCCGGATCAGCCGCTCCAGCTCGTCGCGCAGGCCGTGCTGGATGCAGAACGCCCTGAGCCGGGCGGACGCGGGCATCGCCGCGCGGGCGGCCTCGCTCAGCCCCTCCTCGCCGAGGACGCGGCGGGTGCCCTCCAGGAGCCGCTCCCGCTGGGGGCCGTCGAGGGCCAGGAAGCGGTGGTCGTACACGCGCAGGACGTCGCGCAGGACGCTGATGGTGCTGTCCGAGGTCACGGGGCATCTCCTGATCGGCCGGGGACTTCGGTCACGGTAAGGCCCCGACCCGTCGCGCACAGTGAAAACCGGCCGGTGTGTCGTCCCGGATGCATACTCGGTATTGCCTGCCGCATACTCGGTATGCATACTTGGTAGGCATGTCCATCCGTCACGGTCTGCTCGCCCTGCTGTCCCAGGGGCCCCGCTACGGCTACCAGCTGCGCGCCGAGTTCGAGTCGTCCACCGGCGCCACCTGGCCGCTCAACATCGGCCAGGTCTACTCCACCCTGTCCCGCCTCGAACGCGACGAGCTCGTCACGCGCGGGGACGCCGACGACGAGGGCCGGTTCGTCTACCGGATCACCCCCGCGGGGGAGGAGGACGTGCGGCGGTGGTTCGCCACCCCCATCGCCCGCTCCGACCGCCCCCGCGACGAGTTGGCGATCAAGCTGGCGATGGCCGTCACCACGCCCGGCGTCGACACCGCGCACGTCGTCCAGACCCAGCGCACCGCCACGCTGCGCACCCTGCAGGACCTCACCCGCCTCAAGGCCGGCGCGCCCGCCGTCCCCGCCGACCAGGGCGACCGCGCGTGGCGGCTCGTCCTGGAATCCATGATCTTCCAGGCGGAGGCCGAGGTCCGCTGGCTGGACCACTGCGAGGCCTACGTCGCCCGCGCCGAGGCCACCGCGCCCGCCCCGGTCGAGGCGCCCGCTCCGGTCGACGAGGAGGCGCGGCGATGAGCCTTCTTGCGATGCGGGAGGTGTCCCGCGACCACGGCGCCGGCCCGTCCCTCGTCCACGCGCTGCGCGAGGTGACGCTGGACGTCGCGGCGGGGGAGTTCGTCGCCGTGATGGGCCCCTCGGGCTCCGGCAAGTCGACCCTGCTGACGCTCGCCGGCGGGCTCGACCACCCCACGGCCGGCCGGATCCTGGTGGACGGCGCCGACCTCGCCGGGCTCGGCCAGGCCGGGCGGGCCGCGCTGCGCCGCCGCGGCGTCGGCTACGTCTTCCAGGACCTCAACCTCATCCCGAGCCTCACCGCGGCCGAGAACGTCATGCTGCCGCGCGAGCTGGACGGCGTCCGCGCCCGCACGGCCCGCCGCGAGGCGCGGGAGGCGCTCGCGGAGGTCGGCGTCGCCGAACTGGCCGACCGCTTCCCCGACGAGATGTCCGGCGGCCAGCAGCAGCGCGTCGCGATCGCCCGCGCGCTGGTCGGCGAGCGGCGGCTCGTCCTGGCCGACGAGCCGACCGGGGCGCTCGACAGCCACACCGGCGAGGACGTGCTGCGCGTGCTGCGGGCCCGCTGCGACGCGGGCGCGTCCTGCCTGATGGTCACGCACGAGTCGCGGCACGCCGCCTGGGCCGACCGGATCGTGTTCCTGCGCGACGGCCGGATCGTCGACGCCACGCCCGGTGCCACCGGCCCCGAGAGCCTCCTCCAGGAGAACCTGTGAACCGCTACGTCTTCGCGCTGCGCATGGCCCGCCAGGACGCGCTGCGCGCCAAGGGCCGCACGGCGCTCGTGCTGTCCATGATCGGCCTGCCGATCGGCGTCGTCGTCGCCCTGGCCGTGCTGCGCTCGACCGCCGGTGCGGGGGCCGACGCGGAGTCCGGCGCCCCGAGCGCCGCCGAGTCGGCCGTGCTCGCGATGATCGTCGCGATGGTCGTGCTGGAGGTCGTCCTGCTCGCCGGGCCGGCGTTCATGGTGGACGTCCGGCGGCGGCGCCGCGAGCTCGCGCTCGTCGCGGCGTCGGGCGGTGCGGGCCGGCACCTGCGCGCCGTCGTCCTGGCGAGCGGCCTGCTCCTCGGCGGGATCGCCGCGCTGGCCGGGGCCGGGCTCGGCATCGCCGCCGCGGCCGTCGTCGCGCGGCTCGGGTCCCGACCGGACGGGCTCGGCCCGCTGACCGTGCCGTGGACCGTCGTCGCCGTGACGATGCTGCTCGGCGCCGGCAGCGGGGTGCTCGCCGCCCTGGTGCCCGCGCGTCAGGCCGGCCGGATGGACGTCGTCGCCGCCCTCGCCGGCCGCCGCGAACCGCCCGGCCGGGCGCGGCGCGGCCTGCCGATCGCCGGCGGCGTCCTCGTCGTGGCGGGCGTGGCGGGATCCCTGGAGGGCGTCCGGGTGCTGCGCGAGTTCGGCGCCGCGCTCGGCGCCGTGGCGATCATCATCGGCCTGGTCCTCGCCGGTCCGTGGATCGTCGAGACGACCGGGCGGCTCGCCCCCCGGCTGCCGCTGCCGCTGCGCCTCGCCGTCCGTGACGGCGCCCGCAACCGGGCCCGCACCGCGCCCGCGGTCGCCGCGATCATGGCGGCCGTGGCGGGCGCCACCGCGCTGGCCATCGGGGGCGCCAGCGACTTCCGGCAGCGGCAGGTGGAGTACCAGGCGGTGCTGCCCCACGGCTCGGCGCTGATCCGTGTGACGCATGCCGAGCAGGAGGGCGCCGTGGCCGCCGCCGTCCGGCGCGACCTGCCGGGCGTGCCCCTCGTCCCGCTGCGCACCCTCCCTGGGCCCTGGGGGGAATGCCTCGGCGGGGACAGCGCGAAGTGCCTCTCGCTCTCCCTCTCGGTCAAGCACGCCGGGCCGCAGGCCGAGGTCCTGCAGGTCGTGGCCGGCGGTCCCCGGGAGGCCCGGATGCTGCTCGGCCGCGACGATCCCGCGGTGTCCTCGGCGCTGGACGCGGGCAAGATCGTCCTGTTCCGGGCGCGGCCGCCCGACCACGGGACGGTCAGCGCCGCCGTGACCTACTGGGACGACGACAAGGAGCACACGCTCGCGACGATCAAGGACCTGCCGGCCGTCGCCGCCCAGGGCGACCCGCACGTGCCGGCCATCGTCCCGCCCAAGGTCGCGGAGACGCTCGCCGGGAAGACGGGCCTGCCCATCCGGACGGAGGCGTTCGGGATCGACCGCGCCGACCACCGGGTCACCAAGGCCGAGCAGGCCCGGCTGACCAGGACCATGCGGACCTTCGGCCCCAGCGACAGCGCGGTGCGCGTCGAACGGGGCTTCACCGAGTCGTACGGGCGCGTCACGCTGATGCTCGGCGGGGCCGCGGCCGCCCTGGCGCTCGGCGCCACCCTGATCGCCACCGGGCTCGCCGCCGCGGACGCCCGTCCCGACCTGGCGACCCTGCGCGCCGTCGGCGCCCGGCCCCGCACCGGCCGGCTGCTGACGATGGGCCGGGGCGCCTTCATCGCCGGGCTCGGCTGCTGGCTCGGCATCGCCGGCGGGCTCGTCCCCGGCCTCGCGGTGACGCGCCCGCTCACCGACAGCCTGGAGGAGACCGGCGCCGCCCCGCACGGCACGATCGTCGACATCCCGTGGCTGCTCCTGATCGCGCTGGCGATCGGCGTCCCGCTCGTCGCGGCGCTCGTCGCCGGAGCGGTGACCGGCGGCCGCCTCCCCGCGGTCCGGCGCACCCCCGGGTAGGGACGCCCGGGGCCCCTCAACCACGCGCCGGCGCTGGTGATAGCGTCCGGCGCGTGGTCGAGGCGGTGGCGGTGCAGGGACCGGCGGGCGGCTCCTCCGCGGGCCGCGGGGGCGCCCGCCGCCGGCGCGCCGCCCTGGCGGCGCTGGTCGCGGCGAGCGCGCTGCTGTACGGGACGTACTCGCTGATGCGGCTGCGCGCCTTCCGGACGGGCAGCTACGACCTGGTGATCTTCGACCAGGCGATCCGCTCCTACAGCCGGTTCGGCCTGCCGGTCGCCATCGTCAAGGGCGTCCACAACGACTTCGGCCCGGACTTCTCGATCCTCGGCGACCACTTCTCGCCCCTCCTCGCCCTGCTCGCGCCGCTCTACTGGATCCACGACGGACCGGCGACCCTGCTGGTCGCCCAGGCCGTCCTGCTCGCGCTCGCGATCCCGCCGATCTGGCGGTACACCGAGCGCAGGCTCGGCGCCCGTGCCGCCTACTGCGCCGCGGGCGCCTACGCGCTGTCCTGGCCGATCGCCGAGGCGCTCGCCTTCGACTTCCACGAGGTCGCCTTCGTGCCGCTGCTGTCGGCGCTGATGGTCGAGCGGCACGACGCGGGACGGCGGCTCCAGGCGGCGGCCGCCGCGTTCGCCCTGCTCCTGGTGAAGGAGGACATGGGGCTGCTGCTCGCGGGCTTCGGCCTCTATCTGCTCACCCGTCCCACCGGGCGCGGGCGGCGGAGCCTGCGGGGCCTGCGCGGCCTGGGCGGACTCCTGCCGCCGGGAGACCGGCGGGCCGGCCTGGCCTACGTCGCGGCGGGGGTCGCCGCGACCTGGGCCTGCTCGCGCGTGGCCGTCGCGGCGTTCGGCGGGGACAACGACTACTACTGGGCGTACGGGGCGCTCGGTCCCGACCTTCCCCACGCCGCGGTGCACGCCGTCACCCATCCCTGGGACGTCCTCCGCGTCCTCGGCGACCCGCCGCAGAAGCTCCTCACGATGGCTCTGGTGCTGCTCCCGCTGCTCCTGCTGCCGCTGGCGTCACCGCTGACCCTCACCGCCGTCCCGCTGCTCGCCGAGCGGATGCTCGCCAGCCGTTTCAGCAACTGGTGGGAGCCCCACTACCACTACAACGCGTTCATCGTCGCCGTGCTCGTCCTGGCGGCCGCCGACGGCGCGGCCCGTCTGCGCGGACGGCTCCGGTTCGCGCGAGGCGCGCCGGGACGGCTGCCGTCCGCCGCGCCGATGGCGGGAATCCTCGCGGTCACGGTCGCTTTCGCGCCGTTCTTCGCCTATCGCCATTTGGCCGACCCCGCGCTGTGGCGGCCGAACGAGCGGGTCCGGGCCGCGTCCGCGGCCGTCGAACGCATCCCGGACGGCGCGCTCGTCGAGGCCGCGAACGGCCTCGGCCCGGCGCTGACGTCCCGCGCCCGCGTGCTGCTGTGGGACGACCGCTCGCACGGCGCGCCCTGGGTGATCGCCCAGGTGGAGCGGCTGGAGTTCCCCTTCGCCTCGCCCGCCGAGCAGCGGCGGCGGGTCGAGGGGCTCAAGGCGGAGGGGTACCGGGAGGTCTTCCAGAGAGAGGGCTACGTCGTCCTGCACAAGGACGTCCCGGATCCCTGGTGAGGCGGGGGCCCGGCGGGCGGGTCCCCGGTAAGGCGAACGCCTGATAGGGCGAAACGCGGCTTTTGGACAGATTGTCCGATGACCGATCATCGTCGCACGGGTAAGAATTCGAGTGAAGGCGCCTCCCGGCCAATCATCCCTACCCTTTCTGGGTACTTTGCCAGATACTTGAAGAAAGCCGTTACGGCCGGGGCCGGCGCGGGAGGAGAGCCTGCGCGAACACCCTGTGACCTCGGCCGGAGCGGGCCTTGGGGCGTGTACATGAGCGGTGTGAGGCTGAACGGCGGCGAGGCGAGGGCACCGGTGGGCGGTGGCCCGGAATTTCTCGTCCGGCGGGCAATGCGACGGGCAGGCGAATCCCCGACGATCCGCGCGGCGGACCGGGGAACCGGTCACGGCGGGGAGCCGTGACATGCCGGGGCGGGAGGACATGCCGGGGCGGGAGGACCGGGACGTCCGGCGCTTCGAGACGTGCGGGCGGGCGTGGATCGGCGTCCTGCGGCACGTGTGGGCGGCCGGGGAGGCGGGGCTGGAGGACGGCGGGCCCATCATCGAGGGGCCGCCGCTGCTGTTCGAGATCTGCTCGCTGAGCTGGGAGGACCCGATCCTGCGCGAGTACGGCGACCGGGCGCGCCTGGTCCGCCGGGCGCAGGAGCGCACCCGCCGGGCCGTCCGCGGGCGGTTCTGGCCGCGGCTGCACGACCTGCAGGGCCACGACCAGATCCGGTGGGTGGTGGACCTGCTGCGCGCGAGGCCGTGGACCACCAGCGCCTGGATCTCGCTCACGATCCCGGGCGAGCCGGCCGACGGGCTGCCGGCGCTCACCGCGCTGTCGTTCCGCATTCGCGGCTACCGTCTGATCATGACGGCGATGTTCCGGTCGCAGAACGTCCACCGCGCCTACCTGGCCTACATCCCGCTCCGCGAGGTGCAGGTCCAGGTCGCCGACGAGCTGGGGCTGCCGCCCGGGCCGCTGCGGGTGTTCGTGGACGTCCCGCACGTGCACGTCGGCGACGCCGAGCGGGTCGCGTCCGTGCTCGCCTCCGTGCCGGAGCCGAACGCCGCCTGACGAATCATTAC
>NZ_JBEZJP010000333.1:0-9518 GCF_040653175.1 Actinomadura sp. NPDC048032 | reverse complement strand
GCGCGCACGTCACCGACCTGTGCGGTCGGGCGCGGGGGTGCTGGTGTTGTGGATCAGTTGCCGGAGCACCTTCAGGGCGGTGACGTAGTCGGCGTCGTCTATGCCCCGGTGGATGAGGTCGCGGATCGCGGGGGCGTGCTCCTTCCACTCGGTTCGGGTCCTCTCTCCCGCCTCGGTGATCCACAGGCGTCCGTCGCCGTCGCGGGTCGACCAGCCGCGCTCCAGCAGGACCTTCGACTCGGCCTCCAGGTCGTCCTCCGGCCTCAGGTAGGACTTCATGGCCTCCCGCAGTTCGGGGATGGTCATGCCGTGGCCGTCGGGCGAGAGGTCGTTCTTCGACAGGTTGCGGAGCAGCCAGAACTGCGGCTGCGTGAAGCCGAACTCGGCCTGCCGGGCTCGGGTGAACGCGATGAGGGCCTCGTAGGCCAATCCGGTCCAGTAGGCGGCCGGCTGAGCGGCCAGTTCGGCGTCGGAGACTTCTCCGGTCTTCATGTGCGGTGTCCCCCCTTGGTTGATCACTGGTAAGGGGACCGTAGAACCTGAAGTTAAGTTGAGGTCAAGGCGCCGAAGGCCGTGCCGCGGGCGGGAACGGCCGCGATCGCGGTGGGAGCGCCGGGAACCAGTCCGGTTCCCCAAGCGTCGGACGGCCGGAAAACCTCCGACAGAAGGAGTGCCGTGTTCGACCAAGTCTCCACCGACGTGCCGCCGCCCGCCGAACTCTGGGCCCAGGGCGTCGTCAAAGCCATGATGGCCCCCTACCTCGACGACTGCTCCGGACAGGTCCACGTGGACGGCGGCTTCCTGCGCACCGAGGACATCGGGAACGGCTTCTGGGCCCTGCGCTGGGTGGAGGGCGGCCGGGCGCTGCTGTACGGCTACGACAACGAGGCCTCCGACACGCACATCCAGGACCTGCCCGTCGACCTGCTCGCCGGAGGCCCGGCGTGGCTGCCGTGGGAATGGCTCCAGAACCTTCTGGTGGACGAGGACTACTCCGTGGCCTTCCTGCGCTGGTGGGACGGCTCCTGGGGCGGCCCCCCGCTTCCCGAACACGTGGACGACGGGCTCGCCATCATCCTGGCCGACGGGGCCGAGCGCATGGACGAGTTCATCGACGAGGACGGGTCCCCGTCGGCGCTGGCGTACCAGGACCTGATGCGCGCGGTGACCGCCGGGAACGTCGAGCGTCCCGCCGTCGAGGCGCTGCTCGCGGCGCTGGACGCGGGGGACGCCGACCCGCGCGAAGCGCTCGACGTGGCCGCCAGGGCGGGCGTCACCCGTGAGGAGGAGCTGGTGGAGCTCCCCGCCGGCCGGGGCGAGCCGTCCGGCCGGTGGGTCCCGGTCTTCTACCACGACCACCTGCCCACGGTGACGGCCATGGCGGAGCGCGAGGGCATCGAGATCGCCGAGCTTCCCGGCTCCGAGCCGCCCACCCTGAAGGCGCCGCCCCGATTCTGCTTCAACGGCGCGCCCGAGAATTCCGGGTCCTGACCGGCCGGTGGTCAGGGGCGCGTGCTGGTCCTGTGGACGAGGGACCATGCCGCCGCCCGGGAGTCCGGCCGGCCCAGGACGATCCGCGCGCAGGACGCGCCCTGGTCGCGCAGGGACTGGGCGACCGTGGTCAGGCCCAGCGGTGCCGCGGCCGCCGCGTCGTCCCAACCGGTGATGGCCACGTCGCCGGGGACGGAGCGGCCGGCGGCGCGGACCGCGCGGACGACTCCGGACGCCTGCTGGTCGCTCATCGCGGCGATCGCGTCCGGCGGCTCCGCCGAGGTCAGGAGGGCCGCCGCGACCCGCTCCGCCTCGGCGGCGTCGTTGCGTGCGCACACCGCGACGGTCACGTCCCGCCAGGCGATCCCGGCGTCCTCGGCCGCCTGCCGGTAGCCCTCCAGGCGGTCGCGCGTCACCGGGAAGGCGGCCTCGGGGAGGGCCGCGCCCTTGGTGATCATGGTGCGCCGGTCGCGGGAGAGCGGGAAGCTCACCACGGCGGGGCGCTCGGCGCCCGCCCATGCGGCGGCGCCGACCGCGCGGGCCGCCGCGCGGTTGTCGATGCCCACCAGGGCCATGCCGCCGACCGCCGGGCCCCCGTGGACCACCGCGGGGCGCCTCGTCGCCCGGACCGCCGCCAGGACGGGGTCGTCGTCGGTGGTGGTCCAGACGATGAAGCCGTCGACGGCGGCGTCGGTGATCCGGGTGACGTCGTCGGCGGCGCCCGTGACGGGGACGAGGGTCATGCCGTACCCGTGCTCGCCGCAGACGCCGGCGACGCCCGCCATGAAGGACACCGCCTCCGGGTCCTCGAACGCGTAGCCAAGGTGCTCGCCCATCACCACGCCGAGCGTGCGGTTGCTGCCCCGGCGCAGGGACCGGGCGCTCGGGTCGGGGCCGGCGTAGCCCAGTTCGGCCGCCGCGGCGAGGACCCTGGATCTGGCCTGGTCCGAGACGCGGTTCGGACGGTTGTAGGTGTAGGAGGCGGTCATGACGGACACGCCTGCCCGTTCCGCCACCTGGGCCAGGGTCACGCGCTTCGCGCCTCCGGACGGCTCCATGAGACCTCATTCTAATTGTGTATCGTTACACAAATGAGTGTCGGGACCTCGTGGCGCGCGTTCGTGGGGTTCGCTGCGTTCGGGGCGTTCTGGGGGGTGTGGGGCGCGTCGGTGCCCCGCGTCCAGGACCAGGCGGGGATCGGGGACGGCGCGCTCGGCTTCGCGCTGCTGTTCGTGGGTGCGGGCGCCCTCCCGGCGATGCTGCTGACGGGGCGGGCGCTGGACCGGTGGGGGCCGGGAGTCGCGGGCGCGGCCCTCGCGGCGTTGGGCGGGGCCGGAGTCGTGGTGGCGTTCACCGCCGTGAACCTTGCCGGGCTGTGCGCCGGGCTCGCGGTGGTGGGCGCAGCCAGCGGGGCGGCCGACGTGGGCGTCAACGCGGTCGCCGGGGTGGCGGAGAGGGCCGCCGGCAAGGCGGTCATCACCCGGGCCCACGGTGTCTTCTCCGGTCTCGTGGTGCTCGCGAGCCTCGCCAGTGGGGCCTCGTCGTCCCTGCCGCTCGTGGTGCCCTTCGTGGCGGCGGGTGGCGCCTGCGTGGCCGCCGGGACGTGCCTGTGGGCGTTCCCCGGCGACTTCGTCGTCCGGCGTGAGGCGGTGGCGCCGTTGGGGCGGCACCGGATCGTCCCGCTGCTGCTCATCGGGGTTCTGGGCGCGCTCGCGTTCGCCGGCGAGAACGCGCACCAGAGCTGGAGCGCGGTCTTCGCCGACGACGAGCTGCACGCGGGCGGGCTCGGCGCCGTCGCGCCCGCCGTCTTCGCCGGGACGGTGGCGATCACGCGGTTCTCGGCGGGCGGGGCGAGGGCCGTCCGCGGGATCCTTCTCGCCGGGGCGGCCGGAGCCGCGGGCGGAGCCCTGGTCATCGCGGTCGCGTCCACGCCGGCGGTCGCCGGGGCCGGGCTCGCGACGGCCGCCGCCGGGACCGCCGTGCTGTTCCCGACGCTGCTCCGCCTGGTCGCCCGGAACGTCGGCGACGACCACCGGGGGCGCGCGACGTCGGTCGTCACGACCGTGTCCTATCTCGGGTTCCTCGCCGGGCCGGTCTATGTCGGGCTCTGGGCGGAGGCCGTCGGGCTGCGCGGCGCCATGGTCGCGGTCGCGGCGCTCGCGGTCGTCCTCTTCGCCCTGACCCCGGTGCTGCTCCGTCTGAGCGGCTTCGCCGGGGGGGAGCGGGGCGGTCAGGCGCGGGCGGGGGTCTTCTCCTCGGCGTCGCCCGGGCGGTGGTCGGGGACGAAGCGGTAGCCGACGTTGCGGACGGTGCCGATCAGGGACTCGTACTCGGCGCCGAGCTTGGCGCGCAGGCGGCGGACGTGGACGTCGACCGTGCGGGTGCCGCCGAAGTAGTCGTAGCCCCAGACCTCCTGGAGGAGCTGGGCCCGCGTGAAGACGCGGCCCGGGTGCTGGGCCAGGTACTTCAGCAGCTCGAACTCCTTGAACGTCAGGTCGAGGACGCGGCCGCGGAGCCGGGCGGTGTAGGTGGCCTCGTCGATCGTGAGGTCGCCGCTGCGGATCTCGCCGGGGACCTCGTCGGCCTCCGTGCCCGCCGCGGCCCGTCCGAGGGCCAGGCGGAGGCGCGCCTCGACCTCGGCGGGGCCCGCGGTCTGGAGCAGCACGTCGTCCAGGCCCCACTCGGAGCTCAGGGCGGCGAGACCGCCCTCGGTGACGATCGCGAGCAGCGGGCAGTCGAGTCCGGTGGTGCGCAGCAGGCGGCACAGGCCCTTGGCCTGGACCAGGTCGCGGCGGGCGTCCACCAGGACGACGTCGGCCGGCGGCGCGTCGATGAGCGCGGAGCCCTCGGCGGGCGCGACGCGCACGGAGTGCAGCAGAAGTCCCAGCGCCGGCAGGACCTCGTCAGAGGGCTCCAACGCGTTGGTCAGCAAGAGCAAGCTGCTCAATGCCGCCTCCCGTCCCTAAAAGACGTAGGACCCAGGCGGCCCACCCCCAAGACCGGCGCACGGCCGGCGGCTCGAAGACGAGGCGGCCATGCAGAGCCTTGCGGATGAACTCCATGGCCTCGTCGCCCGGATCCCTCACCCCTGAGCATAACCGAGGTGCCTCCGGCGGCCATGTCGCGGCCTGGCCGGACCGTGTCAGCGGGAACCGTGTCAGCGGGAGATGAGAGCCTGGAGGCATGGCCAAGGGAACGATGCGGTACTGGGCGGCCGCCAAGTCCGCCGCGGGGACGCACGAGGAGCCGTACGACGCGGCGACGCTGGAGGACGCGGTCGCCGCGGCCAGGGCCGGGCGCGGCGACGAGTTCGCCCGGGTCGTCGGGCGGAGTTCGTTCCTGGTCGACGGGGATCCGGTCGGGACGCGGCCGCACGCGTCGGTGACGCTGCCGGAGGGCGGGGTCGTGGAGGTGCTGCCTCCCTTCGCGGGAGGCTGAGCGGGCGGCTGAGCGGGGGCGGAGGAGGTGGCTGATCTCACACCGGGGTGATTTTCCCGGCTCAGAGGTCATTCTCCGGAGCGACCCTTTTTGGGTGGTTCGTTCACTATCGTGTGGCGAACGCATGCGCCAGGCCTAAGGAGAGACATGCGGAAAGTACTGCTGGTCCTGCTGATCCTCGTGGCCGCGGGGCTGGTCGCCGCGGACCGGCTGGGGGTCAGGATCGCGGAGGACAAGATCGGCGAGCAGGTGGCCGCGCAGTACAACCTCCAGGAGCGGCCGGACGTCACGATCCACGGCATCCCGTTCCTGACGCAGGCGGTCGGCGGCGAGTACAAGCACATCGAGGTGGGGATCGGCGACTGGACGCAGCAGGGCGTGACCGTCACCGGCGTCAAGGTCGACATGCGGGGCGTCGACGCGCCGCTGTCGGAGGTCACCAAGGGCAGCGCCGCGAACGTGACCGCGCGCACCGCGACCGCCTCGGCCGTCGTCCCCTACGACGTGATCCAGAAGCAGGCGCCCAAGGAGGTCAAGCGGATCGGGCCGAAGGGCGACGACCTGTCGGTGGACCTGACCGGCAACGTCCTCGGGTTCCCGGTGAACGGCACCGCGGTCGTGGAGGTCAGGCCGACCGCCAAGGGCATCGCGATCTCGCCCGTGTCGGTGGGGTCGAACGGCGCCGCGCAGATCCCGCTGGCGCTGGTGAAGCGGCAGCTCACGTGGGTGGTGCCCGTCTCCGACCTGCCCGTCGGGTCGCGGATCAGCAAGATCGAGCCGACGCCGGACGGGCTGCGCGTGGCGGCGACCGCCGAGAACGTCCGGCTGAACGATCTCCAGGCCCCCGCGCAGAAGTAATCCCGGAACCCGTGAACCGCGCCGGGGGAGCGTACGTGACAGTGGTGTGGGACCGACCGCCGACGAGGGGCTGCTGCGCGCCCTGTACAGCGAGCACGGGGGCGCCCTCCTCGGCTACGTCCTGCGGCTGACCGGCGGAGACCGAACCCAGGCAGAGGACGTCGTGCAGGAGACGCTGCTGCGCGCTTGGAAGCATCCGGAGGCCCTCGCGGGCCGCCCCGTCCGGCCGTGGCTGTTCACGGTCGCGCGGAACCTCGTCGTGGACGCGCACCGCGCCAGGCGGGCCCGGCCGCCGGAGACGGGCATCGACGAGCACGTCCTGATGACCGCCGACGGCTCCGACGACATCGACCGGGCGCTGGAGTCCTGGACGGTCGCCGAGGCGCTGGCCGGGCTCAGCCCGCCGCACCGGGCCGTCCTGGTCGAGACCTTCTACAGGGGCCGCTCCGTCGCGGAGGCGTCGGAGACGCTGGGCATCCCGCCGGGCACCGTGAAGTCCCGCACCTACTACGCGCTGCGGGCGCTCAGGCTCGCGCTGGAGGAGCGGGGGCTGGCGCCGTGAGCGGCTGCACGCAGGCGCGCACCGCGCTCGGGTCGTACGTGCTCGGCGCGCTCGATCCCGGCGAGCGCGCCGAACTGGAGGCCCACCTGCGGGACTGTCCCGCCTGCCGCGACGAGCTCGCCGGGATGGCCGGCCTGCCCGCGCTGCTCGGACGGGTCGACGAGGCGCAGCTGGAAGGGATCGCCGGACCGCCGCCCGAACTGCTGGACGGGCTGCTGGCCAGGGCGGCCGAGCGGCGGAGGGGACGGCTCGGACCGCTGGGGCGCCTGGCCGGCGGGCGGGCCGCGGGGTGGGCCCCGCTCGCCGCCGCGGCGTGCCTGCTGCTGGTCGTCGGGGGCCTGTTCGGCGGCCTGCTGTTCCCGTCGCGGTCCGGCGGGACGGACGGCGCGGGCGCCAAGCCGCCGCCGTCCACGGCGTCCCCCGCGCCGGGGGCGGCGGGGGAGCGGATCACCGCGGAGGACCCCAGGACCGCCGTCAAGGGCTACGTGGTGCTCCGCCGCAAGCCGTGGGGGACCGAGGTGGAGCTGCACCTGGCCGGCGTCCCGAAGGGGTCGCACTGCCGGCTGCAGGTGATCGCCCGGGACGGGCGCCGGGACGCGCTCGGCAGCTGGTACGTCCCGTACGACGAGGGCTACGGCGAGTACCGCGGGTCCACGATGTTCCCGCGCGGCCAGCTGTTCTCCTTCGAGATCGTCGGCCTGGACGGGCGGCCCCTCCTCACGATTCCCACGTGACCGGGGGCGGCCCGGCGGGCGGCGGGCGGGTGAGAGAAGGCGGACCGCGGGAAGAAAAGCGCAGGCCCCGGGGTTGTCGCACAAGATGATCGGAGCATTGATCGCGGCGGGCGTCCTGCTCGCGGCCACGGTGTTCGGGCTGCTGAGGCGGCGCCGTGACGGCGTGCTGCGCGCCCGGCGAGGGGAGGGCGGGCAGGTGGGCGAGACCGTCGGCCCGGACGACATGGGCGCCGAGCTCGGCGAGAAGGCCACGTTGCTGCAATTCTCCAGCGCCTTCTGCGCGCCGTGCCGGGCCACCCGCCGGGTCCTCGGCGAGGTGAGCCGGATGGTGGAGGGCGTGGCCCATGTCGAGCTCGACGCGGAGGCGCACCTCGATCTCGTCCGGCGGCTGAACGTCGTGCGGACGCCGACCGTCCTCGTCCTGGACGGCGCCGGCCGGGTCGTCCGGCGCGCCGCGGGCGCGCCCCGCAAGCCCGATGTCATCGCCGCTCTGGGGGAGGTCATCCCGTGAGTCACTCCCTGAGCCGCAGCCTCATGACCTGCGCTAAGACGAATGTCACTGTCTCGCAAGGCGAGACGGATGTGACAGCCCGTGGATTGTCGGCTTAACATCGTGTCCGTGCGTTACTGGACAGAGCAGATGCTCACGAAGCGCCGCGCGGTGGACTTCTGCCGCGTGGCCGCCTCGCTCTGTCGCATGGCCTGAGGCATCGAGCCCGTCCGCCCCCGAGCACCTTCTCCTTCTAGCTCGTACGCACGCTTCCACTCCGCCAGGAGATCCCCGATGCAGGTCGATCCACGCGGGCCGCGCTTCGGCGCCTCCGTCACCACGGCCGTCCTCGTCGTCGTCCTGGTGACCGGAAGCTGGGCACTGCTCGCCGCTCAGGCCGTCGTGTTCGCCATCGCGACCTCCTTCGGCCTTCGGTACGCCCCGTACGGACTGGTGTTCAAAGTGCTCATCCGTCCCCGTCTCGCCCCGCCCAGGGAACTGGAGGACGAGGCCGCGCCCCGCTTCGCGCAGGGTGTCGGGTTCGCCTTCGCCCTCCTGGGCACCGTCGGGTACGCGACGGGAACGACCTGGCTCGGCATCGGTGCCACCGCCCTCGCAATGGCGGCGGCGTTCCTGAACGCGGCGTTCGGGTTCTGCCTCGGCTGCGAGATGTATCCGCTCTTCCGCCGCATCACCGCGAAAGTCCGCTCCGAAGGGAAGGTTCCCGCATGAGCCGCTCAGACGTCCTGGTGGACACCGACTGGGTCGAGGCCCACCTTGACGACCCCGGGCTCGTGCTCGTCGAGGTCGACGAGGACGTGTCCGCCTACGACAAGGGCCACATCCGTGGCGCCGTGAAGATCGACTGGAAGACCGAGCTGCAGGACCCGGTCCGCCGCGACTTCGTCGACAGGACCGGCTTCGAGCAGCTGCTGTCGAGCAAGGGCATCGCGAACGACGACCTGGTCATCCTGTACGGCGGGAACAACAACTGGTTCGCGGCGTACGCGTACTGGTACTTCAAGCTGTACGGCCACGACAAGGTGAAGCTCCTCGACGGCGGCCGCAAGAAGTGGGAGCTGGACTCCCGCGAGCTGGTCACCGACGTCCCGAGCCGTCCCGCGACCCAGTACAAGGCCAAGGACCAGGACCTGACGATCCGCGCCTTCCGCGACGAGGTCGTGGACGCGATCGGCAAGCAGAACCTGATCGACGTCCGTTCGCCCGACGAGTTCAGCGGCAAGCTGCTCGCCCCGGCGCACCTGCCGCAGGAGCAGTCGCAGCGCGCCGGCCACGTGCCGACCGCGGCCAACATCCCGTGGTCGAAGGCGGCCAACGACGACGGCACGTTCAAGTCCGACGAGGAGCTCCGCGCCCTCTACACCGAGGCCGGGGTCGACCTGAACAAGGACACCATCGCCTACTGCCGCATCGGCGAGCGCTCCTCGCACACGTGGTTCGCGCTGCGCGAGCTGCTGGGCCTGGAGAACGTGAAGAACTACGACGGTTCGTGGACCGAGTACGGCTCGCTCGTCGGCGTGCCGATCGAGCTCGGCGCAGGCAAGTAAGTCCCGCAGCACCACACTTGGAGGAACCATGACCCAGGGCTGCGCAGCGCCCGAGCAGACGGCGCACCTTCCGGCGACCGTCGACCTGGCCAACGAGGCCGTCATCCAGGGGACCGTCACGCGTGACGGCGCCCCGGTGTCCAGCGCCTACGCCCGCCTCCTCGACTCGTCGGGCGAGTTCACCGCCGAGGTGGTGACGGGTGAGGAGGGCGTGTTCCGCTTCTTCGCCGCCGACGGCGACTGGACGGTCCGCGTCCTGGCGGCCGGCGGTGTGAGCGTCGACACCGGCGTCACCGCGAAGACCGGCGAGGTCGCCGGCCTCGAAGTCACGATCTGACCCGCGTCCGGATCCGCGAACCCCGCCGCCCCCTCGGGGC
>NZ_JBEZJP010000332.1:0-9524 GCF_040653175.1 Actinomadura sp. NPDC048032 | reverse complement strand
TCTGGCTCTCGGTCGGCGCGGGCGCCATGTGGCTCGGATTCCTGTACGTGTTCCCCGTGCTGTTCGCCGCGACGCCGGACAGGGGCTCCGGGCCTGGCTGGCCGACCTGAAGTCCGCCGCCGAGGCCCGCGCCGGCCACGGCCGGTGACGAGGCGCCGCCGGTGACGAGGCGCCGCCGCTACTGGGCGGCGAGCTCGGTGGTGGCGCGCCCGCCGTTCCAGAGCTGTGGGACGCCTGCGACCGGCGGCCGGTGTGCAGGCGTCCGGCGCCGTCCGCGGACGCCCCGCCGCGGACCCCGCCCCCGACCCGGGCTACGACTACGGCATGGGCGGACGCGGCCTGCTGATCGTCGAGGAGTTGGCGGCGCAGTGCGGCGTGGTCCCCACCGAGCCGCGCGGCAAATGGGTCTGGGCCCGGATCGCCCTGTGAGGAGCTCCGGGCGCGGGCGTGCAACCTTTCGCGGGGGCCGGCGCATCAGGAAGGTGTGGAGCAGTCGAGGAGCGCGCGGTCCGCGAGCCGTGACGAGGAGTTCACCGCCTACGTGACGTCGCGGATGGCGTGGTTACGCCGGGTCGCGTACCTGCTGTGCCAGGACTGGCACCGGGCGGACGACCTAGTCCAGTCCGCGATCACGCGCCTGTACCTGCACTGGCGGAAGGCGTCGGCGGCCGAGAACCTCGACGGCTACGCGCGGACGGTGCTGGTCAGGGTGTTCCTCGCCGAGCAGCGCGGCGGCTGGCGGCAGCGGGTCCGGGTCGTCGACCGGATGCCGGACGAGGCCGCCGAGTCCGCCGACCACGCGGGCCGGATCGACCTGCGGTCGGCGCTGGCGGCGCTGCCTCCGAGGCAGCGGGCCGCCGTGGTGCTGCGGTTCTACTGCGACCTGTCGATCGAGCAGGCCGCCGGCGTCCTGGACTGCTCGGCCGGGACGGTCAAGAGCCAGACCGCGTGCGGTCTGGACGCGCTGCGGCGCGCACTGGAGCCGGCATGGGATCTCGCGGAAGGGGAGAAGCCGGCATGAACGACCTCAAGGAGAGGCTGGAACGCCTCGCGGACGCCCCCGCCCCCGCCTCGGCCGTGGACGCCGCGGCCGCGGTGGCGCGGGCCCGGCGAATCCGGCGGACGAGACGGGCGGCCGCCGCCGCGGTCGTCGCCGTGGGCGTCACCGCGGCCGTCGCGGTGGTCGCGCTGGTCCCGTCGTCCGGTGACCGTTCGAGCGGGGTGGTGGGCACGGCCAAGTATCCGAGCCCGCTGGTGGAGAAGGCCGCCTTCGGGTGGCTGCCCCCCGGCTACGCGCGGACGCGGGTCACACAGGACGAACAGCGTGCGACGGTGTTCACGGCGTCCGCCGGCCGCGGGCCGGGGAGCATGGCGATCGAGCTGAGCGTGCTCCCGCCGGGGGTGCGGCCGGGCGTCCCGCGGCTGCCGGGAGGACGCAAGGGGCGCCTGACGAGGGCGGCGCCGGTCAACGGGCGCCCCGCCTACTGGTCGATCAAGCCCGGCGGCCCGGGATCGGCCCAGGTGGCGGCGGAGTTCCGGTGGGAGTACCGCCCGAAGGCCTGGGCGCTGCTGTCGGTCAACGACCGCGCCGTCGCCGACCCGGCGACCGTCCAGCGCATCGCGGCCGGGGTGGGCTTCGGCGGCGGACGGCCGGCCGCGTTCCCCGTGCGCGTCACCGGGCTCCCGGCCGGGCTGAAGATCACGAGGGTCTGGGCCGGCACGCTTCCGGACGCCATGTTCTCCTTCGCCGTCCCCGGGCGGGACGGCGAGCTGATCATCTCCCTGACCCCGGCCCGTCCGCGCGGCCGGTCCTCCGACGCCAACACGACCGTCGACGGGCATCCGGCGTTCGACACGCGGCTGCCGCACCCCGGGCCGACGATCGGCCGGGTGCCCGCGGCGAAGTCGCAGATCCTCAATGTCTACGGGGTGCGGGGGTTCGACGTCGGCCTCCAGGCGACCGGGGAGCCGCTGCGCCGCCTCCAGGTCCGGGGCGGGCTGACGGGCCTGTACCGCCGGACCACTCCGCTCGGCGCCGACCCGGCCCGCTGGACGACCGAACCGCTGCGCTGAGCGCCCGTTTTGTGCCTGGGACGTAGTTCGGCGATGCTGGGGGAGTGTCAATGGAGACTCTGAACAGCGCCGCCGAGCTGCGCGCCTTCCTGCACGGCCTCCCCGGGGTGGACCGGGTGGGCGCCGAGGAGCGGGCGGCGCGGCTCGCCACCCGGTCGGTCAAGACGTCGGCGAAGGCCGCGGCGATCGACCTGGCGATCTCGATGGTGGACCTGACCACGCTGGAGGGCGCGGACACGGCGGGGAAGGTGCGGGCCCTGTGCGCCAAGGCCGCGCACCCCGACCCGGCGGACGCCTCGGTCCCGGCGGTGGCGGCGGTCTGCGTGTACCCCGACATGGTCGAGGTCGCGGTGCGGGCCCTGGCCGGGACGGGGATCGGCGTCGCGAGCGTGGCGACGGCCTTCCCGTCCGGGCGGGCGCCGATGGAGGCCAAGCTGGCCGACACCCGGGCGGCGGTGGCGGCGGGCGCGGCCGAGATCGACATGGTGATCGACCGGGGCGCGTTCCTGGCCGGCGACTACGCCAAGGTGCACGACGAGATCGTCGCGGTCAAGGACGCCTGCGGGACCGCGCACCTGAAGGTGATCCTGGAGACCGGCGAGCTGGCCACCTACGACAACGTGCGGCGCGCCTCCTGGCTGGCGATGCGCGCCGGGGCCGACTTCATCAAGACCTCCACCGGCAAGGTGTCGCCGGCGGCGACGCTGCCGGTGACGCTGGTCATGCTGGAGGCCGTCCGCGACTACCGGGCCGCGACCGGGCGGCAGGTCGGGGTCAAGCCCGCGGGCGGGATCCGCACCACCAAGGACGCGATCAAGTACCTGGTGCTGGTGAACGAGACCGCGGGACCCGACTGGCTGGCGCCCGAGTGGTTCCGGCTCGGGGCCTCCTCGGTGCTGAACGACCTGCTGATGCAGCGACGCAAGCTCGCCACCGGGGTGTACTCCGGTCCCGACTACTTCACGTTGGATTGATCATGGTTTTCGAGTACGCGCCGGCGCCCGAGTCCCGGTCCGTCGTCGACATCCGCGGCTCCTACGGGCTGTTCGTCAACGGCGAGTTCACCGACGGGCACGGCGAGCCGTTCAAGTCCGTCAACCCGGCCGACGAGACCGTCCTGGCCGACATCGCCTGCGCGGACGAGGCGGACGTCGACCGCGCCGTGCGGGCCGCCCGCACCGCCTACGACAAGGTCTGGGGCCCGATGCCCGGGGCCGAGCGGGCCAAGTACCTGTACCGGATCGCGCGGATCGTCCAGGAGCGGGCGCGCGAGCTCGCCGTGCTGGAGTCGATCGACAACGGCAAGCCGATCCGCGAGTCGCGGGACGTGGACGTGCCGCTGGCGGCGGCGTGGTTCTTCTACTACGCGGGCTGGGCCGACAAGCTGCGCCACGCCGGGTTCGGGCCCGACCCGAGGCCCGTCGGGGTGGCGGGGCAGGTCATCCCGTGGAACTTCCCGCTGCTGATGCTGGCCTGGAAGATCGCCCCCGCGCTGGCGTGCGGCAACACCGTCGTGCTCAAGCCGGCGGAGACGACGCCGCTGACGGCGCTGCTGTTCGCCGACATCTGCCGCCAGGCCGAGCTGCCGCCCGGCGTGGTCAACATCGTCACCGGCGCCGGCGAGACCGGCGCGGCCCTCGTCGCGCACCCGGGGATCGACAAGGTCGCCTTCACCGGCTCCACCGACGTCGGCCGGCAGATCGCCCGCACCCTCGCCGGGACCGGCAGGAGGCTGACGCTGGAGCTCGGCGGCAAGGCCGCCAACATCGTCTACGAGGACGCCGCCCTCGACCAGGCCGTCGAGGGCATCGTCAACGGGATCTTCTTCAACCAGGGCCACGTGTGCTGCGCCGGGTCCCGGCTGCTCGTCCAGGAGTCGGTCGCCGGGGAGGTGCTGGAGCGGCTGAAGGCGCGGATGGCGACGCTGCGGGTCGGCGACCCCCTCGACAAGAACACCGACATCGGGGCGATCAACTCCGCCGCGCAGCTCGCGCGGATCCGGGAGCTGTCGGACGCGGGCGAGGCCGAGGGCGCCGAGCGCTGGTCGCCGCCCTGCGAGCTGCCGGCCCAGGGGTTCTGGTTCGCGCCGACCCTGTTCACCGGGGTGGCGCAGTCGCACCGGATCGCCCGCGAGGAGATCTTCGGGCCCGTGCTGTCCGTGCTGACGTTCCGCACGCCGGAGGAGGCCGTCACCAAGGCCAACAACACCCCGTACGGGCTGTCGGCGGGCATCTGGACCGAGAAGGGGTCGCAGATCCTGTGGACGGCGCAGCGGCTGCGGGCCGGGGTGGTGTGGGCCAACACGTTCAACAAGTTCGACCCGGCCTCCCCGTTCGGCGGCTACAAGGAATCGGGGTTCGGCCGCGAGGGCGGACGCCACGGACTGGAGGCCTACCTCAATGCCTGACCGTCTCTCCGTGCGCAAGACCTACAAGCTCTACATCGGGGGCGCCTTCCCCCGGTCCGAATCCGGCAGGTCCTACCCCGTGACCGACTCCAAGGGCCGCTTCCTCGCCAACGCCTCCCAGGCGTCCCGCAAGGACGCCCGCGACGCCGTGGTCGCCGCCCGCAAGGCGTTCCCCGGCTGGTCCGGACGCACCGCCTACAACCGCGGCCAGATCCTGTACCGGATCGCCGAGATGCTGGAAGGCCGCCGCGACCAGTTCGTGGACGAGCTGCGCCAGGCCGGCGCGTCCAAGGGCGCCGCCGGTACGGAGGTGGACGCCGCCGTCGACCGCTGGGTCTGGTACGCGGGCTGGGCCGACAAGCTGGACGCCGTGGCCGGGGCCGCCAACCCCGTGTCCGGGCCGTTCTTCAACTTCTCCACGCCCGAGCCGACCGGGGTCGTCGCCGTCGTCGCGCCCGACTCGCCGCTGCTCGGCCTGGTGTCCGTCCTGGCCCCGGTCATCGTGTCCGGCAACACCGCAGTGGTGGTGGCGTCCGAACCGGCTCCGCTGCCCTCCGTCACCCTCGCCGAGGTGCTGGCGACCTCCGACCTGCCGGGCGGCGTCGTCAACATCCTCACCGGCCGCCGCACCGAGATCGCCCCCTGGCTGGCCGCCCACATGGACGTCAACGCCCTCGACCTCGCGGGCGCGCTCCCCGAGCACCTCCAGGAACTGGAGGAGAAGGCGGCGGGGAACCTCAAGCGCGTCCTGCTCCCGACGGGCGGCGACTGGACCGATGAGCCGGGAACCGCACGTATGACCGCGTTTCTGGAGACCAAGACCGTCTGGCATCCGGTGGGCGTCTGAGCTGAAATGACGCGGCGTGTGTAGAGGGTCACGAAGTGTGGAATAGATCTCCCCGTAACTGATCACAGTGGGGGGAGATCAGTGCCTACCAAGACCGAATCGCGTACGGCGAGCCGAGGGTCGGCCGCCCGTACGAAGAGCACATCAGCGACCAAGTCCACTGCCGCCAGGAAGCCGGCGGCGAAACGGACCTCGGCGGCGAAGGCGCCGTCGCGGTCCACGACCAGCCGCACGACCGCGACCAGGAGCGGCACGGCGAGGAAGCCCGCCGCGCCCAGCCGGTCGTCGGCGTCGTCGTCGGCGGCCGCGACCCGCGTCACCAAGGCCGCGAGCCAGGCCAAGACCGCCGCGACGCAGATGAAGTCGGTGGCGACCAAGGCGTCCTCGTCGGCCAAGGCCATGACGGCGATGACCAAGGCGATGACCAGCGCCACCAAGGCCATGTCCGACGCCGCGAAGGCGATGGACGCGGCGGCGAAGGTCATCACCACCACCGCCAAGCCGACGGGGACCCGCGCCGCGCCGGCGAGGAGGACCACGGCGGCGAGCAGGAGCGGCACGAGCCGGACCACGGCCCGCAAGTCCACCACGGCGGCGTCGAGCCGGTCCGGGACGGCCTCGGCCCGGACGACCGCCTCGAAGTCGTCCACGGCGCGCAAGTCCACGTCCAGGGCGGCAACGTCGCGGACGGCGGCATCGGCGAAGACGTCCGGCACCGCGAAGACGTCGGGGACGGCGAAGGCGTCCGGGACGGCCCGCAAGCCGGCCGCGCCCAAGTCCAGGGCCAGCGCCGCCCGCAAGTCGACGTCGTCGCGGACGACCGCGAGCACCAGGTCGGGCACCGCGAAGGGGTCGGCCAGATCGGGGACCGCCAAGTCCGCGGCTCCGGCCCGCAGGACGCCCGCGCGGACGACGACCGCGGGCACGTCCGCCGCGCGGCCGGCGCCGCCGCCACCGCCCGTCGTGGAGCCGAAGACCAACTCGCTCCAGCACTCGACGCGGACGGACGGCGGGTTCCTGAGCGGGCTCACCGACCGCGGCCGCGAGCGCTGAGACCGCGATGGACGAGAAGGACATCCTGGCGCGCATCGACGAGTACGTGGGGGAGGAGCGGCGGCTCCGCGAGCGGTACCAGCGCGACGAGCTCGACCGCGAGGAGGAGCACCGGCGGCTGGAACGGCTGGAGGTCGCGCTCGACCAGTGCTGGGACCTGCTGCGCCGCCGCCGGGCCAGGCTGGAGGCCGGCGAGGACCCCGGCGGCGCGGAGGTCCGGCCGCCGGACGAGGTCGAAGGCTACCTGCAATGACGGCGTCCCGGCCGCGGCGCCCGCTGCGGTTCGGCCTGTCCGTCGTCCCGGACGCCTCCGCTCCGCTGCTCCACACCGCCCGGGAGGCGGACCGGTTCGGGCTCGACCTGCTCGGGATCCGCGACCAGCCGTACCGGCGCGACACCGCCGACGCGCTCGCGCTGATGGCGGCCGTGCTGGCCGGCACGTCCCGGATCCGGGTGCTGCCCGCGGTGGCGTGCCTGCCGCTGCGGCCGCCGGCCGCGCTCGCCAAGGCGATCGCGACGATGGACCGGCTCAGCGGCGGCCGCGCCGAGCTCGGTCTCGGCACGGGGATGGAGCCGGGCGGCGTCGAGGCCTACGGCGGGCCGCGCCTGGACGGCGCGGCGTCGCGGCGCGCCCTGGAGGAGGCCGTGCAGCTCATCCGGCTGCACTGGAGCGACCAGAACGGGCTGCGGTTCGCGGGCGAGCACTACCGGTTCGCGGCGGCGCAGGCGGGCCCGGCGCCCGCGCACCAGATCGGCATCTGGTTCGGCGTCACCGGGCCGCGCGGCCTCGACCTCGCCGGGAGGGTCGCCGACGGCTGGATCGCGCCGTCGTCGCTCGTCCCGCCGAAGCGGCTCGCGGACGGGCAGCGCCGCGTCGACGAGGCCGCGCTGAGAGCCGGTCGCCGGCCCGGCGAGATCCGCCGCGTCTACGTCCTCGAAGGGGAGGTCGACGGGCGGGAGTCGCGGGGCTTCCTGCACGGCCCGCCGCGCCAGTGGATCTACGAGCTGACCGAGCTGGCCGTCGGGCACGGCGTCGACACGTTCCTGTACGGGGGCGACCCCGAGCAGCTCCCGGTGTTCGCCCTGGAGATCGTGCCGGCCGTCCGCGAGCAGGTCACCCGCGAACGGGCCGGGCCCGCGCAGGGCCCCGCCCAGGGGGAGGCCCGGCCGCAGGCTCCGTCCGTTCCCGGCCAGCCCTCGCCGCGCGGCACGAGCGTGCCGTGACCCGGGGCGCCGCGCCCGGCGCCCGTCTCACATGCGCTCGGGGGTGGGGACGCCGAGGAGGTCGAGGCCGGTGACGAGCGTGCGCAGCGTCGCCGCGCACAGCGCGAGCCGCGACGCCCGCGTCTGCTCGTCGGGGGCCTTCAGCACCGGGCAGTTCTCGTAGAACGTCGTGTAGGCGTCGGCGACCGAGTAGACGTAGCTCGCCAGCCGGTGCGGCTCGGCGGTCTCGCCGGCCTGCTTCAGCACGGCGCCGAACCCGAGCAGCTCCAGCGCCAGCGCCCGCTCGGCCGGGTGGACGAGGGTGATCGGGCCGGTCGCGTCCTCGGGGGCCAGGCCGCCCTTCCTGAAGATCGACCGGATCCGCGCGGTCGCGTACTGCAGGTACGGGCCGGTCTTGCCGTTGAACGAGATCATCCGGTCGAAGTCGAAGGTGTACTCGCTGTCGCGCGCCACCGACAGGTCGGCGTACTTCACCGCGCCCATGCCGACCGCCTGGACGATCTCGGCCCGGGTCGCGTCGTCGAACGGCTCGTCGTGCTGGATCTCGTCGAACACGGCGCCGGCCCGCTCGACCGCCTCGTCCAGCAGCTCCGCCAGCTTGACGGTGCCGCCGGCCCGGGTCCGCAGGATCTTGCCGTCGGTGCCGAGGACGTTGCCGATCTGCGCGTGCTCGGCCCTGACCTCGTCGTTCAGCCAGCCCGCCATCCGCGCGACGGCGAACACCATCTGGAAGTGCAGCGCCTGCGGCGCCCCGACCACGTAGATCATCCGGTCGACGTGCTCGGTGTCGACCCGGTACCGGATCGTCGCGAGGTCGGTGGTGGAGTAGTTGTAGCCGCCGTCGCTCTTGCGGATGATCACCGGGAGCGGCTCGCCCTCCCGGCCGGTGAACCCGGGCGGGAACGCGCACAGCGCCCCGTCGCTGATCACCGCGATGCCCTTGTCCTCCAGCTCCCGGGCGGTCGGGGCCAGCAGGTCGTTGTAGTAGCTCTCGCCCTTGATGTCGTCGTCGGTGAGGGTGACGCCGAGCCGCCCGTAGACGGAGTTGAAGTACCGCTTCGACACCTCGACGAGGACGTTCCACAGCCGCAGCGTCTCGGCGTCGCCCGCCTGGAGCGCGACGACCCTGCGCCGGGACCGGTCGGCGAACGCCTCGTCGCCGTCGAACTTCTCCCGCGCGGCCTGGTAGAACGCGGTCAGGTCGCTGACGGACGAGTCGTCCCGCGCGGCGGCGTCCTCCCCGAGGTCGAGCAGGTGCTCGATCAGCATGCCGAACGGGGTGCCCCAGTCGCCGACGTGGTTGTCCCGGACGACCTCGTGCCCGAGGAACGCCAGGATCCGCGCGATCGCGTCGCCGACGATCGTGGTCCGCAGGTGCCCGACGTGCATCTCCTTCGCCACGTTCGGAGAGGAGTACTCGACGACGACCTTCTGCGGCTTGTCGGCCAGGGGGACGGCGAGCCGCTCGTCCTCCAGGGCCCGCTGCGCCTCGCCGGCGATCCACTCGTCGCTGAGCGTCAGGTTGATGAACCCGGGCCCGCTGACCTGCACCTGCGACACGACCCCCGCCGTGTCGAGGTGCGCCGCGATCTCCTCGGCCACGTCTCGCGGCTTGCGGCCCAGCTTCTTGGCCAGCGGCAGCGCCACGTTGGCCTGAAGGTCGGCGAACTGCGACGGCCGGATGACCGGGTCGGTGTCCGCGTACGACGGTCCGAAAGCGGCGCTCAGCGCGGCCTGGACCCGGGCGGCGAGTACGAGTTGCGGATCGGGCATGTTCCAAGGTTATCGGCGACGCGGAGGGGCCCGGAATCGGTTTTGGGCGGGGCTAGGGCCTGTTTCTTGGATCGACTGACGGTGGGCGTTGGTTGGGTCACTGTGGGTTGATGGGCCGTGGTGACTTGACCGATGCGCAGTGGGAGC